>NZ_JALY01000320.1:0-3418 GCF_002924615.1 Petrotoga halophila DSM 16923
TTCGATGATGTCTTTTCTCCGTCTGAATCAAATCATATCCCTTTTAAAGTAGTGGAGTATGATTCTTTCGAAAAAGGACTTCGGAATTTAAAAAAATCTGAAGTAAGTGCTTTTGTAGTGTTTCCTGAAAACTTTAATTTACTTAATCTGAAATTTTTGATCAAAACTATTGAGATTCCTGATATAAAAGTTTATTATACCAACGATAGTGCTTCTATGTATGCAAGAGACATTTTTGAAGTATTTTTGGATGAAATGAATATAATGATGTACACAAGAGGGGAAGAAGTAAAATTAGCGGTTAATGAAGAGATTATAGGTATAAAACAGTCAGAACCGTATAGATACAGAGATTTCCTATTTCCTGCCATTATTTTGATGTCTGTTTTGACTGTAGCTGTATTTAATATGCCTATTTATTTTTCGTATTACGTTGAAAAAGGTGTTTTTAAAAGGCTAAACTCCACTCCTATAAAAGGGAACGAATACTTTTTTAGCTTTTTACTTTCACATCTCATCCTACTGTTACTTTCTTTGATCGTTTTATACATTGAGGCTTACCTTTTTGATGTTAGTCCGGATATATATAAACCAGAGTTTATAGCCTACAGTGGTTTTTCAATCCTCGTGATACTGAGTGTCGGCCTTCTTCTTTCTTCTTTGTATAAAAATATGGGATCCGCCGAAGCAATTTCTCAGGTCATATATCAAGCGACCATTTTTTTAAGTGGATTTTATTTTGAGGTGACTAATACACCTTGGTTTATAAGATGGTACGTTTATTTTAACCCTGTTACTTATTTAGTGGATGGGATGAGGAAGTTGATGACTGGGAATGTTCTTGTCCCTGTTAATATAATCGTCCCTGTTATCTGGATGGTGGCATCTATCTTAATCTTTTCAATGAGTTATAAGGGGATGGTTTATTGTGAAAAATAAACGCATGTTTTCTTTAGTGAGTATATTTTATAAAGAAACCTTTAGAAATGGTTTCGAAGTGTTCTTTACTCTCCTTCTACCCGTTCTATTGATGTTTCTTTTCGGGATTATTTTTGGTACAGAGACTGACCAAAGTGTTGAGTATAAATTGGGAATCGCTGGTAACTTTGGAGAAGGGATTGTAGAAGCTCTTCCTTATCAAGTGTTAATTTTTGAAGACAAAAACTCTTTAAGTCAAGCTTTAGAAAGCGATCAAATCGATATGGGAATAATTATAGTTGAGAATAATCAAATAACCTTTGTTCAAAAAGGAACAGACATAAATAATCAGAGCAATATATTTTTAAAATTAAAATTGCAAAGTTTGTTGAAAAAGTATTTTATAGGGATGAATGAAGATTATATAAACGTGGAATTTGTTGAAACCCCCATAGGAGAAAGGCAAGAAAATACTTTGGATTTTATTTTGACAGGAGTTATAGGATTATCGCTTTTATCAGGTGGCATGTTTTCAATGATAAATGTATTTGGAAGATATCGAAAACTAGGCACAATTAAAAGACTTAAAGCCTCACCAATGAAACCGATAGAATTTACTTTATCGGCTTCATCCACTAAGCTTTTTTTGAATCTCATATCCATGTTTATTATAGTTTTTTTAGGTAAAATAATGTTTGATTCGAGTTTGACATTCAACTGGGGACTGCTTGTTATAGTGTTTTTTACTTCATCTATAGGAATGATGGGATTTGGGATATTGCTTTTATTGTTGTTCAAAGAACCTTCGGTAACGATAGAAATTGCTTCTATCCTTTATGTTGTAATGACTTTCTTTTCAGGGGTATATTTCCCTGTTGAATTTTTGCCCACTTCTGTCAGATGGGTAAGTAATATTTTACCGGTTAAGTATGTGGTTGATTTAATAAGGTACACAGGAAATATCAAACAAATTGGCTTAAACGCCTTTGTAATAATTAATTTGGTTTTGTTTGTAGGAGGGCTTTTCCTCTTGTTCGTCTCGTCTGAGATTTTTTTGAAAGAAGAGAAATAATTAAAAAAAGTAAAAAAACAATGAATATTAAACTCAATTTTACTTGTTGTTTTAACTTTAGACTTGACAAAAGTGTTGTGAACGGTTATAATATTCAACGGTTGCAAAAAAGAATTTTGATATACGTAACTACTAAGTGACCCGCTAGCTCAGCTGGTAGAGCATTTGACTTTTAATCAAAGGGTCCTGGGTTCGAATCCCAGGCGGGTCACCATTTTTTTATAGTTATTAGCGCGAGTGGCGGAACTGGCAGACGCGCAGGACTTAGAATCCTGTGGATTAATAATCCGTGTGGGTTCAAGTCCCACCTCGCGCACCAGCCAAATATTGCGGATATAGCTCAGCGGTAGAGCACTTGCTTGCCAAGCAAGGGGTCGTGGGTTCGAATCCCATTATCCGCTCCAATAAAAAAGTCCCCTGGTGGGGACATTTTACTTACTTGCCGTGAGGCTGTCTTCATTCTTCTTTCATGAATGGATATTTGAAATCTTTTGGTGGAACGAAATTTTCTTTAACTGCTCTGGCGGAAACCCATCTTAAAAGGTTTATAACGCTTCCAGCTTTGTCGTTTGTTCCTGAAGCTCTTGCACCACCAAACGGTTGTTGAGCCACCACAGCACCAGTAGGTTTATCGTTGATGTAGAAGTTTCCGGCAGCGTTAACGAGTACTTCCTCTGCCTTTTTAATAGCCTTTCTATCTTGAGCGAAGATCGCTCCAGTTAAACCATAGGGTGAAGTTTCATCACATAATTTCAATACATCGTCAAATTCTTTTGTATCGTAAACGTAGATACTTAAAACAGGGCCAAATATTTCTTCTACCATAGTTTTAAACTTTGGATTAGTCGTTAGTATTACAGTTGGCTCAATAAAATATCCAATAGAATCATCGCACTTTCCACCATAGATTATTTCTGCCTCATTACTTTCCTTTGCAAAATCTATGTAACTTTTCATCTTATCAAAAGCCTCTTTGTCAATTACAGCATTCATAAAGTTGGTGAAATTTTCTGGAGAGCCGATTTTAATTTCTTTCAAATTTTCGATCAAATTTTCTTTTACTTTCGGCCAGATGTTGTCAGGTATATAAGCTCTTGAGACAGCCGAACATTTTTGACCTTGATATTCAAATGCTCCCCTAATTAGCGCTGTTACCAGTGGTTCTATTTCACTACTTTCATGTGCAATCACAAAGTCCTTTCCACCTGTTTCTCCAACTATTCTTGGGTAAGTTTTATAATTTCTTATGTTCTTCCCGATTGTTTCCCACATATTTTGAAAAGTTGGAGCTGAACCGGTGAAATGTAATCCAGTAAAGTTAGGATCTTTAAAAACTATACTTCCAATTTTGGATCCTGAACCAGGTATGAAATTTATTACTCCATCGGGCAATCCAGCTTCTTGTAGTAATTTCATGAAGAAGTATGC
>NZ_JALY01000031.1:0-338 GCF_002924615.1 Petrotoga halophila DSM 16923
GTGTCTTTGAATTGTTCAACCACATCTTTCGTCTTATTGAACATTTCAGTTAGTTCGTCTGATACTAATCCTTGCTCTAAAATGGCTATTTGTGATTCTAACTCATCAAAAGCATTCATGACACTGCTTTTGTCACCTACTGATTTAGAAGAAAAATAAACAGAAGCAAGCTCTTTTATACTATCTACTATTTCTAACGAGCTATCAGCGTAAAAAACGAGGGTTGAAACGTTATTTTCTTGGGCTAAGGTTTTAAAGTCAGTAATACTTTGGCGTAATTCATTGGATATATCTTTAAAATCTTGATTTACGAGCCTATTTTTTTCTTCGTTCAATTG
>NZ_JALY01000031.1:417-3595 GCF_002924615.1 Petrotoga halophila DSM 16923
ATTTGACAAATCTTTATAATTAGAAAGTCCATCATTTGATGAAATCAATGAGACAATATTAAAAACAACGACAACGCCAAATAAAACTAATATTATTATAATTGTTAAAGAAAGTTTTCCTCTTATGCTTTTAAACAAGGTGATCCACCTCGATTTTTATATTAAATTCCGTAAAATAAGCTTTAATTTTCTTCCAGAACCACATCGCTAAAAAACTTCTTGTTTTGAGGCGAAATTTTAATATCTTTATCAATGTAAAATTTTTCATTTAACCTTATATCTTCAGAAGAGGATCCCACCATAACTTTAAAATAACCTTTTTCAACCAAAAATTCCATTTTTTCATTATATAACGCTAAAGTCTCTATTGGGAGATTAAAAATGATTCTTTTCTTTTCTGAAGGTTTAAGTGTAATTCTTTGAAAACCCTTTAATTCTTTCACAGGTCTAGTTACACTAGCGACTTCATCATTCACGTACAGCTGAACAATTTCGTCACCTGTCTCTTCACCTATGTTTTTAACATCCATGCTTATTTTCACGATTCTATCGCTACTTTCAATTTGAAGATTCGTATATTCAAATTGTGTATAACTGAGACCATGGCCAAAAGGATATAGTGGTTTGGCAGGTGAATCCGTATAATCTCCCCACCATTGACTTCTTCCTCCAGAAGGCTTGTGATTATAATAAACTGGAATTTGTCCCACATGACGCGGAAAAGATATAGGCAATTTCCCTGAAGGGGACTCATTACCCAAAATAATATCGGCCAGAGCATTGCCACCTTCTTCACCAGGTAACCAAGCTTCAAATATTGCAGAAACATTTTTTGATACCCAGTCTAACGAATATGGCCTTCCGTTTACAAGAACAACAATTACAGGTGTTCCCGTATTTATAACAGATTTTAGTAAATCAAGTTGTACACCTGGTAAAATCAACGTAGAACTATCACGAGATTCACCAGTTGTGCAATCTAATGTTAACCCAGATTTATCACCTAAAACTAGAATAGCAACATCAGATATTTTAGCAAGTTCGATTGCTTCTTTAAACATTTCTTTGTTGTCACCATTTATTTCGCAACCTTTTGCGTAAGATGTTTCCACATTTAACTTTTCTAATTTTTCTTTCAAACTTTCATATATGGTTTTTATTGGCAATTCACTTTCAGAAAAAGTAATTCCTTCCATTGCTGAAGTACCGAAAGCTCCTTGTTTTAAGGTTTCTAAGTGTGTTAAATAAGTATAATCCCCTGTTAAATTTCTAGCGCTGTTTGCATTTGGTCCAATTACTGCAACTTTTTTTATGTTTGGATTCTTTTTCAAAGGCACTATTCCATTATTTTTCAATAGAACAATTGATTTTTTAGCAATTTCATACGCGAGTTTCCTATCTTCAGGTGTATCTAAATTATCTGGAACCTTTTCTAAATCAACATAAGGATTTTCAAATAATCCCATCTCAAACTTTAATCGTAAAATATTTCTAACAGATTTATCAATAAATGCTTCAGAAAGCTCTCCATTTTCTATCGCATTCTTTAATGGTTCTTTATAACAATCAAAAGAGGGAAGTTCAACATCTATCCCAGCTTTTAACGCTTTTATAGCTGCTCCTTTTTTATTTGATACTAATTTATGATATTCCATCAATGAATTGATTGCAAAGTAATCGGAAACAACAATACCATCAAAACCCCATTCCTCTCGCAAAATTTTTCTCAACAAAATTTCAGAAGCTCCACAAGGTATACCATCAATCTCATGATAAGCATTCATGACAGATTTAGCTTTTCCTTCTTTAATAACAGCTTCAAAAGGAAAGAGAAATGTTTCTTTTAGTTCTCTTTCTGGGATATGAGCTGGCGCCCAATTCATCCCACCTTCAGAAACCCCATAACCCACAAAATGCTTTAAAGTAGCAACTACTCCATTCTTCAAATCATCAGATTGTAACCCTTTAACATATGAAACTCCCATCTTTGCAACCAAATATGGATCTTCTCCAAAAGTTTCCTCAGTTCTCCCCCATCTAGGATCTCTAGTTACATCAACAACTGGAGATAATCCTTGATGTATTCCAAGAGCTTTCATTTGATTTCTTATACTTGTTGTCATTCGTTCTATTAATGGAGGTTCCCAAGTACTTGCCGCACCAATCATCTGAGGGAAAATGGTCGCTCCTCTTGTCATGTAACCACTCAAACATTCTTCATGCATAAAAGCAGGAATCCCCAATCTTGTTTCAGTAAGAAGAAATCTCTGAATTTTGTTTGACAATTCAGCTGTTTTCTTAGGAGAGAATCCTGTCGCTCCTCCTGGACGAGTTATCTGACCAATTCCTTCTTTCAATAAATTTTGAGCTTTTTCAAAAGAGAAATTACCATTATCAAGAAGCTCATAACTCCAAAAAGAACCAAGTTGGGCTATTTTTTCGTCCAAAGTCATTTGTTTTAAAAGGTCTTCAACACGCTCTTCTATCGGTTTATTTGGATTTTTGTAAAATTGCATAAAAACTTCCCCCTTGTAAAATATTTTATCGTTTTTGTCTTTTTTCAGTATATTTTTCTCCTTTTTTCATCATAGATCATTGTTTTTCTATAAAAGTATGAATTTATAATATCTCTCCATTCTTTAGCACTTTCCCTTTGTTCTAATAATCTTTGATAAACAGAACTATATCTTTTACTATCAATATATCTTTCTAAGCCTTGCCATTTATCTATTAACCATTGTACATCCTCGACTCCTTCAAAATGCGTATCATAAATATGTTGTAAGACGGTTTTGTTATTGCTCAATTTGTAAATATAAGAGACATGATGAAAAAAAAGTAATAGTTCATCGGGGCAAGAATCTAAATGTTCGTATTTCTCAAAATTTTGTTGACGATACTGTGCTGTATAACCCGTTCCTGATTTCAAGGTTCTGTCTACACCTATACCATAATGATCAGCTTTGTGGTAAGTACCCCACCTTGAATACTCATATCCATCAACATTAGGACCATAATGATGACCAGGATTAACCATCCAACCTACTCCTAAAGGTGCTGTATATTTCTCATAAATATTCCAAGACTTTAACATCATTTCGGATAAATTATTTAAAACAGTTTCATTATTTCCAAAAGTACATTTTATCCATTCTTCTATAATTTTTTTACCACTCAA
>NZ_JALY01000321.1:0-1732 GCF_002924615.1 Petrotoga halophila DSM 16923
TAAATACTTAGTTTTTCTTTTTTTGTGAAAATTCCGATTTATCTTCTTACTTTTTGTAGATAATTTTTCACTTCTCCGGTAGTTTTCAGTTGAAGAATATTTTTCATTTCTTTTTCAGCATCCTTTTTGGACCATTTTTCTAAAGACTCTTTGATTTTTGGTATTGAAACTGCACCCATGCTAAATTCATCTAGCCCTGCACCAAGAAGAAATGGCAATAAAAGCTCATCCCCTGCTGCTTCTCCACACATCCCCACCCATATGCCCGATTTATGTCCTTCGTCTATTGTCAACCGCCAATGTGTACTGTATTAAATCATTGGTTCCAATGCTGA
This sequence comes from Petrotoga halophila DSM 16923, assembly GCF_002924615.1. Taxonomy (NCBI): domain Bacteria; kingdom Thermotogati; phylum Thermotogota; class Thermotogae; order Petrotogales; family Petrotogaceae; genus Petrotoga; species Petrotoga halophila. Next base: position 336 of record NZ_JALY01000321.1, read on the forward strand.
AAAAATCTACTTCTTCTGCCAGGATATCTGCTATCATAACAGCCGAAGGTGTTTCAACCATTATACCAATTTCTATATTCCCATTATATTCTAAATTTTCATTATCCAATTCCAATTTAACTTCATTAAAAATGTCTTTAGCTTGCTTAACTTCTTCTAAGGATGAAATCATTGGAAACATTATGCTTAAATTCCCATATTTGCTTGCACGAAGAATCGCTCTTAGCTGCGGCTTAAAAATATCAGTTTTATCAAGGCATAGCCTAATTCCTCTATAACCCAAAAATGGATTCATTTCCTTGGGGAGACCCAAATAAGGAACTTCCTTATCAGCACCAATGTCAAGTGTTCTTATGACAACACGATTTTTTCCCATTCTTTCAGCTACTTTTTTATATACTTCAAATTGTTCCTCTTCAGAAGGAATTTCAGATCTATTCATGTACAAAAACTCAGTTCTAAATAGACCAATCCCTTCCCCACCTTTTACCAGAACTGCCTCTAAATCATTAATATTACCTATGTTCCCAGCCACTTCTATGGCTATTCCATCTTTAGTCTTAGCCTTTTTTTTACTATAAACAGCTAATCTTTCAAGTTCAGTTTGATATTCAATAATTTTTTGTTTATATATTTTTAACGTATTTTTATCTGGATCTAAAAAAACTTCACCACTATGTCCATCAACAATCAAAAGAGAATTATCTTGAACTTTATCTAAAAGTGATTCGCCTAATCCAACAACAGCAGGTATACCCAGAGATCTAGCTATTATTGAAGTATGAGAGGTCCTTGATCCATCTTTAGTTACAAAAGCAAGAACTTTTTTGGTATCTAATTGTGCAATAGCAGATGGGGTTAAGTCTTCTGCAACTATTATAACTTGCCTATTTAATTCGTCAGGGACTTCTTTATTACCTAGAAGTATATTTATTACTCTTTTTCCTATATCTCTTATATCAGCTCCACGCATTTTGAGATATTCGTCTTCCATAGCATCAAACATCTCTGCATATTGTTCAATAACTTGCTTTACAGCAGCAGGAGCTGAAGATTTACCTTCCATAATTTTAACTTCAAATGCGGATATTAACTCAGGATCATCCAGCATCATCATATGTGCATCAAAAATTTCGGCTCTCTCGTTGCCAATTTCCTTCCCAATATTATCCTTTATTATTTTTATTCTTTTTTTGCTTGTTCTATAGATAGCATTATGAAGTTTTTTTTTGTTTTTTATATATTTTTAATTTTATTTTACTTTTTTTTTTTTTTTCTTTTTTTTCATTTTCTTTAATCACCGCTACACTCTTTTTTTTAATACTAGTGTAGATACTAACACGATAAACACCACAACAAAAAACAAAAACACAAGTAATATCAAACAAACAAGTCAA
>NZ_JALY01000322.1:0-2025 GCF_002924615.1 Petrotoga halophila DSM 16923
TTTTTATTTCTTTTTTTGCTTGTTCTATAGCGTTATGAAGTTTATCAATCTCGTCATTTATTCGATCTTCAGATATTGTCTCTATTTTGACATCACTTTTTTCTTTCTTAAGAATTAATGCTTTACCGATAACAATACCCGGAGAGGCTGCAATTCCTTTCATTTCCATTTAGTTTGCCACCTCTTTATCCTCTTTAAGCATTTCAACAGTAATAAATTTTTCTATTTCTTTGATAGCTTCTTCGGCATCTTCACCATCAGCTCTTAAAATTATTTCATTTCCCTGGGTAACACCTAAACTCATAACTCCAATTATGCTTTTTGCACTCACTTTCTTCTCATTAAAAATTATTTCTATATTTGATTTAAATTTAGATGCTTTTTGTACAAGCTGCGCAGCAGGTCGTGCATGCAAGCCAATTTTATTTTTGATCTCTACTTTTTTTTCAACCAAATTAAATCATTCCTTTTTTTACTATCGTTATTATAAATTCTCAAAAATTTACTTCATAGTTAATAAAAAGCTTAAATATAAATTCTATTGTTTCTTTTTTATAACATTAGGTGATTCAATTGAGGATACTATATTGGAAAGTTTTTCCCCAACACTCGCTTCTACTGTAGCAAACACTGCTCCTTCAACTATTGGAGCGTCTGCTAATATTATTTTTTCCTTAGTATCTTCATCAAATCTATCTATTATCATATTTATATTCATTACGGCACTACCTAAATCAGCTAGAACAATTACACCATCTTCTTTATTTATTTTTTTTAATGATGAATAAATTGCATCAGGATCTGTACCTATTTCTCCTTCTTTAGTACCACCAACCGCCAATATTTCAACATCGCCTTGTTTCATCTGCTCGGCTAATTTTTTGGTACCTGCTGCTATTTCTTTACTATGAGAAACAATCAAAATACTAACCATTTTTTCACTCCATTTCGGAAATTAATTCATCAACGATTACTTTTATAATTAAATAGCTCGAAGTTGCTCCGGGATCTTGATGCCCTTTACTCCTTTCACCTAGATAACTAGCACGTCCCTTAGTAGCCTGCAAAGGAATTGTTGCCTTCATTCCTTCTTCAGCAGCTTTCTTACATTCTTCAAGAGCTCTTTCTAAAGATAAACCTTTTCCTTTACTTTCACGAAGAGAATTGACTACCGGAATAATAGTATCTAACATAGTTTTTTCTCCTTGCTGAGCTTTGCCTAGTCTTTGAATTCCTTCTATTACAGTCTCACCAATATTTATAAGAGAATCAATATCAAAATCTGAATCAGGAATAACCTTGCTAATATTTAAAAAAGCAGTTCCATACAATGGCCCAGATGCACCACCTACAGTAGATATTAAAGTCATTGCTACAGTTTTAACTAAGTCGCTATTATTTTTAAAACCATTAGGCTCTATTTTTTCTTTTACTTTTGTGAAGCCACGAGCCATATTTATACCATGATCTGCGTCGCCAATAGCGGCATCTAATTCAGTTAAATAATTTTTATTTTCTATGAGCACATCTGCAATTTTTATAAATATATCTTTAATTTTTTCTGAAGTGATCTTAATTTTTTCTGACATTGGATAGTCCTCCATATCTAAAATTTATCATGGCCTTTAATAATTTCATTTCCTCCTGATAGGCATTTTTAGGGACTGAATCCCCGAACAACATCTCCACTCCTTTCATCTATAAATTAAAAAATTAAACATCTTTTTGTATTCTTTATTGATAACTTATTCAATTTTACAAGATTTTTTTCAACTGCTTATAATCTTCATTTCATCAAATTTATATCAGTGGGAGCGTCTAATAATTCTTTTAATTCTTGGTCGAGTTTTAGCAATGTTATTGACATACCTGCCATTTCCAACGATGTCATAAATTCACCAACGAAGTTTTTATAAACTTTGATACCCCTGTTTTCTAAAACCTGGTGGGCATGTCTATTTGCAATAAATAACTCCATTAAAGGGGTCCCTCCCATACCATTGACCATTAACGCAACTTCATCAC
>NZ_JALY01000081.1:0-9174 GCF_002924615.1 Petrotoga halophila DSM 16923
ATAACCCTATAAACGTCAAGATCATATCCATCCCTTGAAAGTAATAATCTACCAGTTACATGTCCTAAAATCTTTGTGTATTTGCTCTTTACAGCTTTTATAATCCTTTCAGTCATCTCTTCTTTGCTCATCTTAAAATTAGAATGTACCGAAGCAATTACAAAATCAAATTTTTTTAATAAATCTTCTTCATAGTCCAGCGAACCATCTTTCAAGATATCTGATTCTATACCTTTCAGTATCTTTATATCCGAATATTTTTCGTTCAATCTATCAATTTCATCAAACTGTCTCAATATATCTTCCTCATTTAACCCATGTGCATATCGAGCAGATTTGCTATGATCTGTAATACCTATATACTTGTAACCTAGTTCTCTTGCACCATTTACCATCTCGGTAAGAGTATTCGCTCCATCGCTGTAATTAGTATGCACATGAAAAACACCTTTGATATCTTTTTGTTCTACCAATACTGGTATTTCACCTTTCTCGGCAGCTTCAATTTCACCCATATTTTCACGAATTTCAGGTGGGATATAAGATAAATTTAATTTTCTGAATATCTCTTCTTCATCGTAGCATTTGATGAGAGCATCCCCTTTAAACAACCCATATTCGTTCATCTTTATACCCATTCGTTTTGCCCTATGCCTCATGGCGGTGTTGTACTCTTTACTACCGGTGAAATGGTGCAAAGCGTAGGGGTACTCTTCATCCTTTACTACCCTTAAATCAGCATTAATGCCAGATTCTAAAGTTATACTTGTCTTCGTATCTCCTTTAACGATCACATCTCTTGTTTTGTCATATTCTACAAAGCTTTCCATTAATTTTTGTGGATTATTAGTAGTTGCCAATATATCTATATCTTTTACTATTTCCTTTTTTCTTCTGATACTTCCAGCTATCTCACATCTTATAACGAGTCCTGTTTTAAGTAAATATTGTTTGAGTAAATTAGCTTCCGAATATGCCTCTGAAAATAGATGCTGGTTGCTAAACCTCTTCACAAATTTAATACCTTCTAAGATTTTCTTTTGAGTCTTTTCTCCAAATCCGGGGAGCTCAACCAACCTATTTTCAAGGCAAGCATACTCAAGTTCTCCAACAGTTTTTATATCCAATTTATCCCACAAAGTTTTTATCTTTTTAGGCCCAAGGCCTGGTATTTTTAACATCTCAACGAGACCTTCGGGAATCGATGTCTTTAAATTTTCGTAGTATTCAAGTCTTCCTGTGGTGATAAGTTCCGTTATCTTTTTATTAATGGCTTCGCCTATCCCTTTGACCTCTTTTAGTTTGTTATTTTTGACTAATATTTCTATATCTTCATCAAGAGTTTCTATAGCACGTGCAGCATTATAATATGCCCTGATTTTAAAAGGGTTTTCTCCTTTTAATTCCAATAGTAGACCTATTTCGTTGAGAATATTGATAACAGTTTTTTTATCCATTTTTATCACTCTTTTTCTCTTATTTAAAAAGTTATAGTTTTGTCTATTCCTTAACTCACTAGTATTATATCATTTTTAAAAAACCAATGAAAAAATAAATTTTTACTATCAATTTTGAAAAATTAAGGGAAACGAAGTTAAAAACAATTATTTGCCCTTAATCGATTCTAATTACTCTTAATCATGTATAACCAAGTTTTACAAAACAAGAAATTAATTGTATAATTTAGTTAGTTGCCTGTTGCAAGCAACTAACTAAAACATATTTACTATACATAAACCAAAGGAGCCACAAAACATGAAAGAAAATCTTTTCTCCATAATTAAATTTTTTTGGGAAAACAAAGAAGCAACAATAAAACAAATATCTAAAGCAACCGATTTAGATAAATCTACTATCTCAAGATATCTAAAAAATCTCAAGGACACTGGAATAATACAAACTGTGGGTTCTTTAAAACAAGGCCCAAAAGGTGGGAGAAAAACTCAAATTCAGTCTTTTAATTATAATATATTTAATATTTTAGGTTTAGAAATAGAGCAAAACGGAATTAATTGTGTTGTCACAAATCTGAAAGGAGATCCGATCGATAACTTTCGTATAAAAGAAAAAATAAACAAGTCAAATTTAGTAAAGATGATTCAAAAAATTATTGAAGAAAAGAAAGATTCAAATATCTGTGCCTGTGGAATCTCTCTTCCAGGAATAATTAACTCCAAAGAAGGTATTATAGTGTACTCTAAAGCTTTGGGAATAGAGAATTTCAAACTGGTATCAGAGCTATCAAAAGTTAATGATATTCCTTTTTTGATAGATAATGACTCTAATGTGGGCGCAGCATATTACAATTTAAAATTGAAAGGTTCGGCTAAAAATATTTTGTATGTTTATATATCTATTCCTTATGATATTCATGATTTTGTGGGGGTAGGGATAGGCATTATTATAAGCAATCACCTTTATCACGGCTCAAACAACTGTTCTGGGGAATACGAATTTAAACTACGTTTAATAGAAAAAAATAATGGATATGTAAATGACTACTACGACTTTCTAAATACCCATTTAGAAGATGAAATTTTCTATGAAATTAAAACTTTCCTCAGCAAATTAGCGGGAGAAATTGGATTATTAGTAGGTATTATCGATCCTGATACAGTGATTTTTGATGGAGGTATTAAGTTTTTACCAGAAATTGCTATTAAGTTTTTGGTAGAAGAAACGAGAAATAATTTATTTTTAAGTAAACAAAGAAATATCAATTTTATTACAGAGAAAAAAAACGAACCAGTAACCGCTGTTGGAGCTGCAATAAATTTTATTACCAAAATTTTTGAAAATAAACAATACTTAGCAAAAATTTTTAAAAGGCAAATTAATAATGGAGCTTTAGAAATAAAATGATTTTTAAATGAGAGAGTAAAATTCTTTCATCCTTCAGGGAAGGCTGATGAATGAAGAGGTGTTAAAACAGATTTTAAGTTTCACATCAATACATATTATACGAGGAGGAAATTATTTTGAACAAAGATGATTTAGGCAAATTTTTTCTATTAGGTTTTCCTAAAGGAATTAAAAACCATCATTTGGATTTAATTCGAAGTGTAAAACCCGCAGGAGTTATGCTTTATCCATCGAACATGGAGAATCTGAACAGTCTCCAAGTAAATATGGAAAGATTATACGAAATTATTGACGGGGGAGTCAAATTTTTCATATCTTCAGATCATGAGGGGGGGCAATTAGAAACTGTACCCAGCATTTTTCCATCACCTGGCAATAAAGCAATGGGTTCTACTAATAATCCTAAATATGCCTATGATTACGGAGATTATTTAGGAAAAGCTCTCAAAAAAATCGGTTTTAATATGTTGTTTGCCCCTGTGTTGGATGTAATCGCTAAAAATGCAAGTCCAGTGGTCGGACTACGAGCTTACTCAAACAATGAAGAAATAGTGTCAGCTTGTGGAAATAATTTTATTAAAGGATTAGAGAAAAACAAAATTATCGCTACTTGCAAACATTTCCCTGGTCATGGGAAGGCTGTTCAAGATTCTCATTATGAAATTCCTGTAATTACAGACATGGATAAAAAAGACATTTATCCCTTTGAAAAAGCTATAGAACTGGGCACTAAATCGATAATGACCGCTCATGTTATTTATCCAACCTATGACGAACAAAATATAGCTACTTTATCCAAAAGTATTTTAAAGGATTTCTTAAGAGATAAATTGGGGTATAAAGGAATTATTATAAGTGATGCCATAGAAATGAAAGCAATTCATGACAATTACTCTCCTAAAGAAATTGTTAATAAATTCTTTTCTGCTACTGGAGATATTCTGTTAGTTGGAGACGCCGATGCCAATTTCGAACCTTTCTACAATGAGCTACAAAAATCTTTTTCTAATGGAGAAATTGAAAAAGGTCTAATGGAAGAAAGTTATAAGAGAATACTTTCTTTGCAAGAACAGTACATAAACACAACTTATGAAACAAGATTCCTAGCTCAAATTGCTGAAAAAACGATAAATACAAATATACAAAACAAATTGGAACTTTCTGATGTAGTCTTTGTCCTTCCGCAAGGAGATCCTTTATCTCCCGCAGATACAAGTAATAAAGATTACATTGAATACAAAGCTTTAGTTAAAAGCATGTTTGAAAGTTCTAAAATCATAACTTACGATGTGAAACAAGGCACAACTGATGCACCCTTAGCAAAAAGTGAAATTATTATTTCTTTCGTTGTTGATTCATTTCGATTCAAAAACCAACTGAAAATGCAAAAAAAATTAAAACTTTTTTCAAATGAAGTTATCTACATAATTTTAAGAAATGAAAATGATCTTGATAATTATAAAGAGGAAAAATACATACTGACAAATTCTACAAAACCGATATCTATATATTATGTATTAAAATCTGTTTTGAATTTGGGCAAATAATATGAAAAACCTTTATGGGAGGTGATAATTTGGGATAATTAAAGATTAGTAAAGGATGTTCTATAGGTTTCAAATTCTAAAAAGGAGGTATTTAAGCATGAGTAAGAAGATTTTGTTGCTGGTGTTATTTGTTGGTTTGACATTATTGTCCTTTGGTAAAACTAAAATCTCAGTATGGCAGTTTATGATGGACGACACTTTATCAAAACAAGTGAAAGCACAATTCGAGGCAGCTAATCCAGATATTGAATTGGAAATTGTTCAACTCTCATGGGCAACAGGTTTTGATAGAATTGTTACTTCCATTGCTGCAGGCAGCGCACCGGATGTCATTGAGTTGGGAAACACATGGTTGGCAACTTTTGCTTCTCAGGGAGTTCTGAGACCGGTTGATGATATTGTAGGAAAAGTAAAAGATGATTATGTTGCTTGGAATTTTGTTGAATATCAAGAAAAAACATGGGGATTCCCTTGGTTATTAGCTCCCAGAGCCATGTATTATAATTTAGAATTACTCGACAAAGCTGGTTTAGATCCAGATAATCCACCAAAAACGTGGGTCGAACTTTTAAATGCATCTGCAAAAATAGACGCTTTAGGACCCGATATTTATGGAGTAGGATTATGTGTAGGTGAGTTATATAGTCCGTATCAAGAATGGTTTTTACCAGCTGTTTGGGGAAATATGGGACATTTTGTTTCTCCTGATCTAAAAAAGGCAACTTTGAACAGCGATCCAGTCATCGAAACTGCTAATTATTACAGAAGTTTAAGTAACTTTGCATTACTAGGAAAGGAATCAGAACTCGCAGAAGCTTTTGGGCAAGGGAAACTGGGATTCTTCTTTGCTGGACCTGCGTATATCAACAACACTCAAAGAGATTATCCAGAAACTATATTTGATGTGACTCTTATACCTAAACCAAGAGATCATCATGGTTATCATGCTTCTTTTGCAGGTGGAGAAGTTTTGGGAATCTCTTCACAGTGCGAAAATGTAGAAGAAGCATGGAGGGTAATAGAGTTTCTGTTGAGCGAAGAAGTGGCTATGCAGATAACTCGAACCACGGGCGAGGTATTTCCAACAAAAATTGGAATAGAAAAAGACCCATGGTTCGAAAGTCATCCGCTACATGCAACGTTCCTTGAACAAAACAAATACGCCGTTCCATTTCCACCGTTAGCTGAAGCTAACAAAATCGAACAATTATTTACAAACATTGTAGAAGAAATACTACTTACAGATGCACCAATAGAAGAAATTTTACAAAAATACAACCAACAAATCCAAAATTTGCTTTAAAAAATTGTATGTTAAAAGTACTTGGGGCATTGGGGCAGGGGTATATCCCCTTTGCCCCTTTTTGAAACAAAAAAAGAAAAAAGGGGACGTGTTTATATTGAAATTAAAGAGCAAGTATAACTTAACAACTTTTGTTTTTTTACTTCCTTGGATTATAACTTTTATAATATTTTCTGTATATCCGATAATTTTCTCTTTTGGAATAAGTTTTACAGATTATACGGGATTAAGCCCGGAAATAAATTTCGTAGGATTGAAAAACTATTTTTCTTTATTCAAAGATGAAATCTTTTTGAAAGCTATGAGGAATACTTTTATTTTTGTAATCGGTACAATTCCTTTTACTACAGTAATTTCCATTCTATTAGCTGTCCTAATAAATAGTAAAATGGTTAGATTTAAAGGATTATTTAAAGCTGGATTCTTTTTACCTTCTGTTATGTCTATGGTTGTTATCTCTACAATATGGCGATACATTTACAGTGCTGATGGAATATTAAATTACTTACTACAAACAATAGGAATAGAAAAAAATACAGGTTGGTTGGCATCACCAGATACAGCTCTATTATCTATTATGATTATGAACGTTTGGGCAGCTATTGGTTATTATACCATAATTTTTTTGGCTGGTCTACAGAGCATTCCTGAGGAGCTCTACGAATCAGCTTCTATTGACGGTGCTTCGAACACCGATAAATTTTTTAAAATAACCCTTCCTCTAATAAAACCTACACTCTTTTTTGTGATTGCAATAAACACGATTAGATCTTTTCAAATTTTTACAGAAATCTTTACAATGACAGGCGGAGGCCCCTTGAATTCTACACAAACAATTGTACATTATTTATATTTGACAGGATTCAGGCAGTTCAGGATGGGATATGCTTCAGCTATGGCTTATATCTTAGTCATAATAATTTTAATTATAACATTAATTCAACAAAGAGTCCTTAGGAGTGAATATTAATGAATATCAAAAAAAATATAATTTTTTTAATTTCTTTTATGATTCTTATAATTTTTCTATTACCTTTAGTGATCATGATTTACACCTCGTTCATCCCTCAAGGAAATATGACAAATATCGTTAAAGAATTCTATCTTAATGATTTTGAAGCCGGTTATATAAGTGTTTTAAAAAGAACGATTTCTCCTTTAGGAAGTACAAACTACTCTCTGGTTAAAGAATCTCCTGAGACTTCTCAATCTTTACTCATTGAATCAAAAAGCGAGAAAAATCCCGGTATAAAAATGATAGGAAGTACTAGGGATCTGAGAAAAATGGATAATTTTAATTTCTGGATAAAATTGGACACCTCAGAAATCAACAACGGTTTTGTGATTTTTGAAGATATTAATGGAAATTCGCAAAGAATTCCTTTTCTGTATAATAATCAAGGACAGTGGGCACGAATAGTGATTTCAAAAAAGGATTTGAACAAAGAACAAATAAATTTGAAGTACATTACGGGAATTTCTATAATATTGAACAATGAAAAAGGAATATTAGATTTCGATTTCCTAATCGATGATATTCAAATACAGAATCAATATCCTACACTTTTGAATTATATTATTGTATGGAACGAGGAAATGTTTGGAAGGTATATGTTAAACAGTTTTATAGTTTCAGGAACAATTCTTATTTCAAACCTTTTATTTTCTTCCATGGTAGCATATGCATTTGCAAGGAGAGATTTCAAAGGGAAAAATGTGCTCTTTGCTATTGTGTTGATAACAATGATGATACCTTTCCAAGCAACAACTATTCCTATCTTTATTCTAATGAAGAATTTAAATTTATTAGATACATATTTTGCATTAATATTACCTCAACTTGTTACTCCTTTTGGAATCTTTATACTAAAACAATATATAGAACAACTTCCAATAGAGATTGAACAGGCTGCGGTAGTTGATGGAGCGGGACCTTTTACTGTTTTTTTTAAAATCATTTTACCTCTTTCAACACCAGCATTAGCAGTAATGGGAATAAATACCTTTATAACAACTTGGAATGACCTTTTTATGCCTTTAATTTTAACATCCTCCAGGGAAATGAGAACCGCGCAAGTTGGACTTGCTTTGTATCAGCAATTAACACAATTACAATGGCCTTATCTTATGTCTGCAACAACGATCGTTGGGTTACCTATTATGATAGCGTTCTTGATATTTCAAAAACAAATTATTTCTGGCATCACAGCTGGAAGCGTAAAGGGGTGAAAAAATGGCAGATATGCTTGTAAAACTTTACGATTTGAATTATGATGAGAAGGTATTTTCTGAATTAAAAGATTCAAAACTAACAGTACGGAGAGCGAAAGCACCCGAAAAATTTATCGTTTTGGATTGGATCAAAAAAGAATTCGGTGATCACTGGGCAAGTGAATGTGATGTAACTTTTTCTAACAAACCTATCAGTTGTTTCATAGCTGTAGACGAAGATAAGAACAAAATTATTGGTTTTTCTTGTTTTGATGCTACATGCAAAAATTTTTTTGGTCCAATGGGTGTAGACAAAAACTACCGAGGAAAAGATATTGGGAAAGCATTGCTTTTAATCGCTCTAAAGAGTATGGAAGAAAGTGGTTATGCATATGCCATAATCGGAGGAGTTGGTCCTGCTAAATTTTATGAAAAAGTAGCAAACGCTACATTGATAGAAAACTCTGATCCGGGAATCTATAAGGGCATGTTAAAAAGTTAAGAAAAACTACAAAAATCAGAGCTTTTATTAAATAAATTAAAATAATTACTCCTAATCGCTTCTCATTACTCATAATCAGATTTGCGATGTAACATGTTTCAGAGTAGTATTATATTGGGATCTGGTAAAGCATGTATTTTGAATACTACGAGCACCTTCCACCTTTTTGAAATTAAGCTGGGATGTTAAAGGGAGATAGGGGAACTTAGTATTATTTTTTCTTGGAAAGGCCTTTCCTTGATAGTGTGTAACAAAAATATTGGAGGTGAAAAGAGTATGAAAAAAGTGTTTGTTGTGTTTCTTTTATTGGCAAGTTTGGTTATGGGAAGCGTATTATTCGCTCAAGTAACCCAAATCCCCAGAGAAGAAGCAGTGTATGTCGCAGGTTTTCAGTGGGGACCACCAACAACGGATAATCCGCTTGCAGGTTCGCCAATGACGTTTGTTTCTGATCCTAGACAACATATTTGGATATATGAAACACTATTCACATGGGATGCTCTCAATGGAAAGTATGTTCCTATTTTGGGAGAATCCTATAAGTGGCTTGATGAACTAAGATTAGAGGTAAAAGTGAATCCAAAAGCGTATTTCCACGATGGAGAACCTGTTACTGCAGACGATGTTGTATATTCCTACAAATTAGGGCAAAAATATCCCTTAGGTCTACAGATTTGGGAATGGTTGGAAGATGTTTACAAGGTAGATGACCATACAGTTATTTTCGAGATGAAACCAGACAATCCAAA
>NZ_JALY01000268.1:0-4319 GCF_002924615.1 Petrotoga halophila DSM 16923
CCCACCCATAAGGAAAATGGAGCTTTCATTCCTCTCCCCACTCACTAAGATTAATCTCTTTTATACAAACCTACAACTTCTGTTTCTTCAATTATATGACCTTCCATAGCTTCCAATAAGTCTTCTTTTGTGGTGTTTTGAGGTAAATCCAATGTTGTATCTAATGCGTAAATTTTAAAGTGGTAATGATGAACTCCATGTCCAACAGGAGGACAAGGCCCCATGTATCCAGTTTGCTGAGCACTGTTTTTCCCTTGATTTAATGTAAGAGGATGAGTTACTGAGTATTCTTTTGGGATCCTTTCAGGAATTTCATCAACCAACTCAATGTTCCATGCAACCCAATGAACGAAGGTTCCCATCGGAGCGTCTGGGTCGTCCATTATCAACGCCAAAGATTTTGCTTTTTCTGGTATTCCTTCGATTAACAATGTGGGGTTGATATTTCTGCCTTCACAGGTGTAAGTGCTTGGAATATAATCGTTATTTTTAAAAACTGGTGAGGAAATTTTTAAAGCCATATCAATATCCCTCCTTCTACCGATAATTTAAAAGCAACTAAAGTCTTAAAAATCTACAATACAATTATATCATAAAAATACTACACTTCTAATGTCTTTAACCAAACCCCTACTTTTATAAGTTACTTCCCTTTTCTAGTAAATCTATTTCTAAATTTGAAATTGACGTTTTGTGAAGGAAAAATCCCCTTGTTCACTCCACGAACTTCTTCAATTGAATAAAATGCATTTGGATTGAATTCATTAACTATATCAATAATCTTTTTTAAATCTTTCCTCCTAACCACGCTGTATATAATTTTGACAGGACCTTTCGATCCTTTCGCATCTATACTCGTTACTCCAAAGCCCTCTTTATTCAAATAATCAACTAAAGGTTGAGCTTCTTTATTAGTTATCACTCGCACTAAATTTGCTCCAATAGCTATTTTCTCTTCCAAAACGGCTCCTAGGTAATTTCCAGTAGCAAATCCCAAGGCATAAGCTATTGCATAAATAGGGTTATCCAAATTATTCATAACTTGAGAAATAGCTATAAGCCATATAATTATTTCAAAAAATCCTAATACGGATGCCCAAAACTTGATACCTTTCGAGATAAAGATGATCCTTATCGTCATCAGACTTACATCGCAAAGCCTCATAGCGAAAATTATAATGGGAAAAATTACTAGAGAAAAAAAGGTAGATTCCATAAAAGAAGAAACTTCCACTACATCTTCACTCCTTTTAATATTGATTATTTTTTGTTACTTCAAAATATCTTATCATATTTAAGTGATATAATAGAAAGAAAAATAAATAAAATTAGGAAAGGAGATATGCTTTTGCGAAAAATAATTCTACTTTTTATTTCTTTCACTATCTTTAACTTGCTGTTTTCTTTGAACGTTGATTCATTCTTCAAGTCTGTAGAGCTAGTAAATACCAAAGAAAAGACTGTATCATTTTATTTCACTAACGACTCCGAGAGTAAAATTAATATACACATTAGTCCGTTTTTAGAGAATTCCTCTTTTGAAGTATCGTATCCAAGTGAAATTAGCTTACTTCCCTATGAAACAAAAAAAGCCGATTTTTTAGTTAAAGGTTCAAAAATTTCACAAGGAACATATATTCTTGCTTTCTCTGTTACGGCTGATGATAATTTACCAATGGATTCAGAGGTTGCTAAAATTAAATTCCCTATTATTATAAAAATTGTGGATATAAATACTTCGAATATCCAAATTTCTTTAGATATGTATTGTGATACCCTCGTTCTTTCGACTAAAGATAAATTAGGTACTTTCTTCCCTGTGCAATTATCCAACAATAGCAATTTGGAAGTTGATGTTTGGGGAACTTTTTCTTTGTATAAATTAAGTGACGAGTTGAATGACGAGCAATTGATTTTTCAAAAGTCCCTTTTTAAAGACCAATCTATAAATCTTTTACCCCATACTAACCAAGAAGGTAATATTTTTATTGAAAAATATTTAACTCCTGAGGAATACAAGATTAGAGCAGAGATATATTACGGATATAAAAATTATTTTCAAGGGAAATACGTTTATGAGAAAGAATTCAAGATATCAGAGGATTTGTACAAAGAAAGGAACATAGTTAACATTAATACAGATCCAGATCAAATTTATATAAAAGTACCTAAAGAAATGAGCCCTCGGGAGTATATCACCACTCCGGTAGAATTTTCTTTGGATGTGGTGAATAATGATTTTTTAGATATGAACGTTTTTTTTGATTTTGAATTCGAAGAAAGCGAACAAAGCTTTTATAATAGAAAAACAAACGATAAGTATTTATCTATTATACCTAAGGAATTATCAATAACAAAATACCAAGAATTAGAAACAAAACTTATAGCAGATTACCGAAGATCAAATTTGGTAGAATTAACCGGTGAATATTACACTAACTTAACCATAATTGGAGAAAGTAACGAAGGAACAACAACGATTCAGAGTAAAATTAATGTTCCAGTAACAATAGATTTTGGAGATAATGTATATAATTCAGAATCAAAAGTATACATCGAAGAGAATAATATTTTAAACGACTTTTATAACAATATAATAATCAGTTTTGAAATAGAAAATACTGGCAACTCATCTGTTCATTATGATATCCATATAAAAAAATGGAATTCTATTACAAATAGTCAGGTTGGGGACACAATCATAGTAAAACCCAAACAAAAGCTATTACCTGAACAAACAAACGAATTCACAAAGAAATTAGTTACTGAATTGGGAGTAGATAAAATTCTAATAGCGGTTGTTACAAGAAAAGGTACTGCTTCCAACGAGATAATCAAAGTTGATAATTACTCACTAAATATAGATAGATAAAATAAGAAAGGTGGTTAAAAGTTGAAAAAAGTTCTACTATTAATTATAGTTGTCTTTTCATCCTCTTTTTACTTTTCAAATATTCACTTAAATTTTAACAAAGCACCGCTTGAAGAAGTACTAGAAAAACTTGAGGAAGTTAGTAGAAGCACTATTCTAACAAAAGCCGATACTTCAGATAAAATTACTAAGGAAATAAATACATTAGATTTGGAAAGCGCCTTAGATATTGTCTTATATTCTACCGACTATGAATACAAAAAAATAGGAAATAATTTGTATTTGGTGGGAGATTTCGATTTAATAATTCAAGGATCAGTACAAAATGCTACAGAGATTAACTTCAAAAGTTTAGAAATAACAAAAATATCAAAAATTTTGATGCTTTTAAACCAAAGGGTCAGAACAGTCCCCAACTCGAATGGTATAATCTTGTTTGGTAAAGACGAATTGTCGTACGAAATGTTAAATTTCTTCAATTTTTTGGATGAAAACGCAGGAGAAAACAAAGTAATCACCTATTCATCTTCACATCAAATTTCAAAAAATCTCTATGATTACTTAATCGGCTTAGAAAAAAACCAGAAAAGCTCTCCGCTTGAAAGCAAGGACGCCATAGGATTCCTAGAATCAAATTTTTCACTTCTTACGGATCTAGAGAAAGTTGAATTTCATGAAGTCTTTGATATAAATGAAGCAGATGTTAACTATAAACAAAATATTAACAATTATTATTTGGTAGAAAAAGATGGAGAGTACAGTATTTTAGTTACATCTACATTTAATCTAGAAAATCTAATAGTCGAAGAAAAAACAAATAATGTCTCGAATCTAAAAACCATCCTAGGAGTAAGTTATCAATTTAATTCTAACGAGATTTTATCCAGTATTTCTTTGCAATTCAACAAATCTTACTATGATCTCTCTTCTGACTTCAATAACATCTTTAAGTTTACATATAAAACAACGTTGAATGATAGTGTAAGAATTGGAGCGATACTGAAAAACGAGCAAGATCTGATAAATATATCTTTTTTATTAGACGATTACGAAGATTTCAATAATTTTGGCCTCTACGGTATTCTTCAGGTAAACAGTCAGATAGAAGATCTAAATAGTATTTTAGTAGATATAAACGAACTAACCTACGATTTAGTGGCTACAAAAACTTATACACTTGGTGAGAAACAAACCTCAGAATTATCTTTATATCCAGGATTTGGTCTCTCAATAAGTAAAGAAAATCAACCATCTATATACTTTAATTTCGGAGCTCAGTACGCTTTTCCTTTTCAAAAAAGCAAGGTTTTTCTTTTTTACTTATTTCATCAACACTTACACACTATAAGTTTATCATTCGAATTTTAACCGTGTTGGGCAGAAGGGTGAAACCATTATTCAACCTTCCATAGAGGGTGGGCTGCGGGGCGAAGGGGCGCTATTAAAG
>NZ_JALY01000323.1:0-5829 GCF_002924615.1 Petrotoga halophila DSM 16923
TTCCCATAGAGCTTCAAAAGAAATTCTGTATGGAAGAAGAAACAAAACTTAAAGATTTGAAAGAAATTAACAAAGAAATTTTTGATAAAATAGAAGTGTTGACTTCAACACAGCACATTGACCAAGGAATAGACTTGGAAGATTTCTCATTGAAGGCGTATAAAAGTAAAATATCTTTATTATTGGATAAAGTACAAGCTATAGAAGGAAACTCCCCGAAAGGGGTTCAAGGAGTCTCCCCGAAGGGGGTTCAAGGAAATACAAAGGAAATAGAAGATACAACAATTGACGAAAATATTTTAAAATCTTTTCTAACAATAGACAATATGCGATTACTTTTTTCTTACTGAGCAGGACGAAGGGGCGCTAATTTCACAACTTAGGAGGCAGTTTAAATGTATGAAGATATAAAAAACATTCCCACAATTATAATTAACGGTATGTCTAAAGAACAGATACTTAGGATAATGAAAGCGATAAAAAATACGGAAAACTTACCTGAAAATATAATTTTTGCTTCCATTACTCCAACAAGTTCTCAGTGGACAGTTGAAGAACTAATCAAAGAGCTAAAACAAGAGGACCTAGAAATGAAAAAAGTAACAGAAAATCTCAAAAAAGGGGTTTACGGCAATTACAAAAAAGACAGCAAGTGAGAATAAAACTCTCATCGCCTATGTCGATGGGAGTTATGACGTAGAAACAAAAATATACGGTAGCGGAATAGTACTTCTAGATGGTGAAGAAAAACATTTCTTCTTTTCTGGTAATAACCCAGAATACTCATCTAGCAGAAATGTTGCCGGAGAAATAAGTGCATCCATCTACGCAATGGAATACGCTAAAGAAAAAGGTTACGAAAAGATAATAATACACCATGATTACATTGGATTAGAGAAATGGTGTATAGGAGAATGGAAAACAAATAAAAAAATAACCATAGCCTATAAAAATTGCTATAATTATTTTAGTAAATTTTTAAAAATACAGTTCAATTGGGTAAGGGGACACTCAGGAGACCATTACAACACCTTGGCCGATCAACTAGCTAAAAAAGCATTAGAAAGTAAAAAATTCCGTGATTTAATAACGAAATATATAGAAAATTAGTAAAAATTCTTTCCTTTACTTTCCTAAATACTTCTACTGCTATTTCAGGAACCACTTTTAACCTATTTTCCAGTAGGGTAAACATTTAAACTATCCTTTAGTTTTTAAGAAATATGAGATATTAAGAGCAAAAGCTTTATAATCAATTTTAAATGGCAATAATTGCTTATAAATCCATTTAATTGGATTTTACTTTCCGATATTTTTTTGATACAATAATATTAGGTACATAAGAAAGTTACTTATGTAACTATCCCTCGCCCAAAAAATATAGGAGGTGTAAAAATGAAAAAGGGTATTTTGATTTTCTTGACTTTATTTACCATGATTATCGGGTTAGGTCAAACTTCAGACCTTGCTGGTACAGAAATATATGTGGCAATAAGATCTCTTCCAGAAACTGATTTCATTATGAGTAAAGTTTCAGAATTTACTCAGCAAACAGGTATAAAAGTTCGTTTTGTTTTATATCCTGAATTACAATTAAGGGAAAAAGTTGTAATGGATTTTGTAAGTAATGTAGGAGCATATGATGTTATTGCTTTAGATTCTGTGTATGTAGAGGAATTTGTGCAAAAGGGATGGTTACTTCCATTAGACTCTTACCTTAAAGAAGAGACAAACATCGATGATTTTTTCCAAAAAGTCTTACAAATGTTTATTAGAGAAGGAAAAGTTTATGGTCTTCCTGTTTATTCCGAAATAACCCATCTCATGTATAGAAAAGATATTTTTCAAGAAAAAGGAATAAAAGTCCCACAAACTTTTGAAGAATTAGAAAAAGTCGCTTCACAACTAAATAATCCACCAGAGATGTATGGCATTGCTATGAGAGGTCTTCGGGGAGATGGTATGAATGTATACACTTGGACAACATTTCTTAGAGGCTTTGGAGGAAAATATTTTGACGATTCATGGAATCCTGTCTTCAACAACGAAGAAGGAGTAAAATCACTAGAATATTATACAAACCTTCTAACAAAATACGGACCCCCGGGTGTTGCCACGTATAGTTGGGATGATGTACAATCTGCCTTTACCTCTGGAAGTGTGTCAATGATTATAGATGCAAACAATTTTATGACAAGGATTGAAGACCCTGAAAAGTCACAAATAGTTGGAAAGATTGGCTATGCACCAGTTCCTTCTGGTCCTGCTGGAATATTTCCTGGGATATATTCAATGGGATTTGGAGTTAGTGCAATAGGTGCAAAAACAGAAAAAGAAAAACTTGCAGCAGCAGAATTTGTACAATGGGCAACTTCTTCCGAAATGCAGTTGGAAATGGCTTTACAAACCGGTGTAGTAAGTGCTAATAGGAGTTCTGTATTTGACAATCCAGTTTTTCAAGCAAAATATAGTGATGATATATATCCTGGATGGTTATCATCTACTCTATTAAGTTACGATTTAGCAATGCCAGATTTTAGACCGTTGATTCCAGAATGGAGAGAAGTGGGAAATACTGTGGGTATAGCGATCGAACAAGCTCTTTCAGGTGCTTTAACTCCCAAGAAAGCTCTTGATCAAGCAGCAAAAGAATGTGAAAGAATACTGAGAGCATCTGGAAAAATAAAATAATGATACTTAATCTTAGTTAAATTAAAAGGAGGAAAAGTTCGAATGAAACCAGGGCGAGGGATTTTACTAACTTTCATTTTACCAGCTCTTTTAGTGATGTTTTTTATAGCTTTATTACCTTTTGCAATAGCAATCGTTATGAGTTTTACAAACTATAATGTGATGTATTCCTTAGAGCCACAATTCATAGGATTTGAGAACTACATTAATATTTTTACAGACATTAGGGCCTTAAATGCATTAAAAAATACATTTACATTTGTATTTTTTTCGGTTGCTATTGAATTTTGTTTAGCTTTACCACTATCTTATATAATATGGAATACGCTTAAAAATTCTAAATTTGAAAATATTATGATGATATTAATAGCATTTCCTATGCTGATACCAAAGGTCACTAGTGGATTACTTTGGAAATTCTTGTATAACCCTATGTTTGGACCAGTTAATCATATTTTGAATTTCTTAGGTTTCAAAAGCATTGCTTTTCTTTCAAGACCCGATTTAGCCTTACCTTCTATAATTTTCGTTGATATTTGGCAATGGACGCCTTTCTTGATATTAATTTTTTTATCAGCATTAGAGGCATTACCTACTTCCCCATTCGAAGCAGCAATGATAGACGGAGCTAATGAATTTCAAAAATTTTGGAAACTAGCGGTTCCATTGCTAAAACCAATTTTTTTTGTGGCGATAATTTTTAGAGTAATAGATGCTTTAAGAACCTTTGATACTATTTATGTAATGACTGGAGGTGGACCAGGGATAGCAACTGAAACTGTCGATATATATGCTTACCTCATTGGAATATCTCAAGGTGGGCGTATTGCATATGCTTCTTCTGTATCCATAATATTGTTAATCATAACTATTATTTTATCCAACTTATTAGTAAGATTTATGTACAGGGAGGAATCATTTTGAAACGAAAAAATAAGACTTTTTCATTTGTTATTATATTTATTTATATTATTTTTTTATATTGGCCTATTTATTTTTTAATAACTTTATCTTTAAAGAAAAGAATAGATATTGTGGTAACTACTCCAAACATTTTTTTTCAACCAACATTAGATAATTTCAAGTGGATCTTTTCTTTTTCTCAAGTTACAGAAGGGTTAATTAATAGTTTGATTATTAGTTTCTGTAGTGTTGCTTTAGCGATATTTTTGGGAGCTTTTTTTGCTTATGCTCTTTCTAAGTTTAGCTTTAAAGGAAGAGAAGGTTTACGAGATTGGACATTGACTGTAAGAATGTTACCACCAATAGCTATCGTTTTACCAATGTATATTATATGGACAAACTTAAATTTGTATGATACATATTTATCTTTAATAATTACTTATTTGGCTATTTCTCTTCCTTTAGTTATTTGGTTATTGATGGGATTTTTTAATCAAATCCCAACTGAAATCGAAGAAGCAGCAAGAGTTGATGGTGCAGGTTATTTTAAGACTTTCTTTGTAATTGCTTTACCTAATTCTATACCGGGAATAATAGTAGCTGCAATGTTAAGCTTTATATTTGTTTGGAATGACATGTTTTTTGCATTTGTACTAAGTTCTTTACGTTCGACTCTACCTGTAGTAATAAATTCTATGGCAACTACTGGATTAGAAGTACGTTGGGGAGAAATGGCAGCTTTAGGTACAATTTCTTTACTACCTGCCTTAATTTTTAGTATTTTAGCGAGAAACCTGCTAATTCGTGGATTTCAAGGACTATATGCTGAAAAATAAAAAATAGAGGGAAATCTTACCACACCACTCATAGTGGCACTATTTTATTCAGGGTATCTTTTTACAGAAAAATAATAGAAAAGATCAAAAAACAGATTTTTAGTACCATTTTTTAAGTTTCACATCCACACATATTATACGAGGAGGAAAAAAGATGAAAGGTGTAATAATTGAGGGACCTGGAAAGTTAGAAGTAAAGGAATTCGAAACTCCAGAAATATCTTTACCTGAGGAAGTTCTTGTAAAAGTGGAAGGCTGTGGAGTATGTGGCACAGATATTCATTTATATCAAGGATTAGAATTCGCCAAATACCCAGTTATACCCGGACATGAATTTGTCGGTAAGATTATTAGGATGGGCAAAACAGCGGAAAAATATTTCAAAGTGGGAGATAGAGTAGCAATCGATCCGAATCTTCCTTGTTACGTCTGTCAGGAATGTAGAAAAGGTAGATATAATTTATGCTCAAATATGGTAAATATAGGAGTAAATAAAGATGGCGGTTTCGCTGAATATACAGTTGTTAATTACAAACAAATTTATCGAGTGCCCCTTGGATTAGATTTAAAGATAGCTGTTTTAGCCGAACCAGTGTCTTGTATTATCCACGGTATTGAAAAGGGGAACCTTCAATTTGATGACAAAGTTTTGATTATCGGGGCAGGACCTATTGGTATACTTACACAAAAAATTTTGGAAAATGTATATGGAGTAAAAGAAGTATTTGTTCAAGAAATCAATGAAAAAAGAATTGAAAATGCTCAAAAATTAGGAGTTAAAAATATCTCAAAATCTTATTCCTTATCTTTTGATGTAATTTTTGAAATGAGTGGCAGCCTTCAAGGATTCGAAGAAAGTTTGAAAATTTTAAACAAAGGTGGCATTCTTGTTCAATTTGGAGTAGCTCAAGAAAATTCATTTGCAAAAATAAATCAATACAGCATTTACAAGAAGGAACTTAATATCATAGGAAGTTTTGTAAATCCTTATACAATGGCAAAAGCTTTAATGATTCTTGATGCATATTCCCCTGTATTTTCCGGGATAGTAGATAAAGAAATTGAAACTTTTGAAGAACTTTCCCAAATTTTGAAAGGAGAAATTAGAACAACAGATTTTACCAAAGCAATTTTGACATATTGATGTTCTTCAAACTAACGGTAAGCAACAAAAAATCAAAGGTTTGTAGAATGTTAAACAATATTGAATATCAGTGGATCATTAGAAATGACCTTATAAATAATTCTTACCCACCTCAGAAATAGGCAAAAGCAATGATTAACTAAAGGTAAAATAAGTTAAGACAAGAAGAAAAAGAACTAAAATATTGAATAATTGTCCAAAATGCTCTTTGAAAACAGAAATAATACTTAAAAAAAATGAAAAGTAATTAGAATT
>NZ_JALY01000214.1:0-1423 GCF_002924615.1 Petrotoga halophila DSM 16923
TAACAGAAAACGAGAGAGATTACGAAACCTTGGTAGAAGGGTTTAACACCCCCGATGAAGAAAAGCTTTCTCTTTTTCAACAATCTTTGGATAATTTAAAAGAACAAATTCCAAGAGATTTTGTGGTTTTATCTTATGAGTCGACTGTAAATTCCGATTCTCCAATGATTTATGTCGATGAAACTGTTAAATTGGAAGGGTTGGTTTACAGAAATGATAGAGGAAATATTGAATTTTCCCTTCCTGGGCAACTTTTAAGCGATCAGAATGAGCAAGTGACTGTGAGTGTTCATTATCCATATGGGTGGGAAGTCTTGACTGTAAATCCTACTCCTACTTATATAGAGCAGAACGTTATAGGCTATTCATACACTGGAGCCTTTGGTTATCCTACGATAGAATTCAAATCTGAATAAACTATCGTAATAATGGGGGGAGTAGTAATGTTTATTTTGTATTTATTAGTCGTACTTTCTCTTACAATATCAATTGTAAATATTTTTCTTATGATCCGTTTAGGCCACTTTTTACAAGAAAACGATGCAACAGAGAAAAAGCATGAAAATTTAGAAGAAGATAAGAACCTTTTCTTAGCAAGATTTCAAAAGATAACTTCCACAAGATTAAGAGCTTTAGATAATAAAATTGAATTGGTCGATCAACTTATGAAGGATTTAGATGATGCTTATGCTAAAACTTTCTCATTGTTGGCAGATTTAGAAAGGAAGTTGGATTCGTATAAGAGGGAAGAATTTGAAAATAAAGTACAACACACAAAAAGCTTGGAAGATCAGAAGAATAATAACAATCAAACAGAGACAGTTGAAAAAGACGATAGATTAAGGGTTTACGAGCTTTCTAGAAAATTACATATGTCAAGTAAAGAGTTGATTGACTTTATTAACAAAAACACAGATTTGGATGTTTCAAATCATTTGGAAAAGTTGACACCAGAAGAAGAAAAGATGATATCTGAAAAAATCAAAGAAGTTCCTACAGTATCGTCAAAGAAGGAAAATAATCCTTCAAATGTTGAAGTTGATATCGATAAAGATAAAAGGATAGATTCAAATTATAGTAATTATAAATACGATAAAACTAACAAAATTCTTGAGCTATCTGAAAATGGCTACAGCCCTCAAGAGATAGCTAAGGAATTGAAAATTGGAGTAGGAGAAATAATGCTTGTTCTAAGTTTATTTAACCATAAGGAGAAATAAAGATGAATCTTTCTTTCTTAAAAGAGTCGGGCAAAATCTGAACTTTTCCTATCGTTGATAGAATTTCAGCAGTTTTTTTTATTGTAAATTCACTGGTTTCGAACAGGAGATATTTAGATTTTAAAAGGTGAGAATATTTAGATATCTTTTTAAAAAAACTTTGACCATCGTATCCCCCATCAAGGGAAATTCTAGGCTCATAT
>NZ_JALY01000002.1:0-7861 GCF_002924615.1 Petrotoga halophila DSM 16923
TTTTTGATTCTAGACTGTTAGTTGTTCTCCTGATTGCTCTTAGTGCCCTAGTTTATTTCTCATCAGCGTACATTATAGGTTCAAAAAAGTTAAAATTAGCCATAAACATTTTCTTTAAAAGAAAATAAGGCCTAAACGACACTCTTTTCATATTCTGAATCATAGAGATGACAAGCTACTTGTTGATTTTCAACATTTTTCAAAATGGGTTCTTGAATTTTACAAATTTCTTTGGCATATGGACATCTAGGATGAAACCTACAACCTGTGGGAATGTTAACGGCATTTGGGACTTCGCCTTGAGGTATTATTCTTTTTTTCTTGCTTTTAGGATCAGGTTCGGGAACAGCTGATATTAGAGCTTGGGTGTACGGATGTTTGGGTTTTGTATATATTTGCTCAAAACTTCCAACTTCTACAATTTTGCCTAAGTACATTACGGCGATTCTGTCACAAATATATTTAGTTGTAGCTAAATCGTGTGTGATGAAAAGATAAGTCAAATCAAAATCATTTTTTAAGTTGATCATCAGTTGTAACAACTGGGACCTAACAGAGACATCCAACATCGCAACTGCTTCATCCGCCACAACAAAGGTAGGTTTTAAGATCAAAGCCCTTGCTATTACAACCCTTTGTCTTTGGCCACCGGATAAATCACGAGGATACCTATAATAATACTCACTTGCAGGTGATAACTGTACCCTTTCCAACATTTCCATAACAAACTTCTGCCTTTCGGAACGGTCCTTTCCAATATTGTGTATTTGTAGAGGATGCATCACAGCTTCACCGATCCTCATATGAGGGTTCAAGGCTGCAAGTGGATCCTGAAAGATTATTTGAATCTCTTTTCTTATGTGTTTTAATTCCTTTTTTGTTAAGGTACTGATGTCTTTTTCTTTGAATAAAATTTTTCCTTCAGTAGGATCTTCTAATCTTGTAATTAACCTGCCTGTTGTGGTTTTCCCACTTCCTGATTCACCAACTAAACCAAGAGTTTCGCCTTTTTTTACTTCAAAATTAATCTCATCTACCGCCTTTACATATTTAGGAGGGGTTCTAGTCAAAACTTCCCCCACCGTTCTTTTTAGAGGAAAATATTTTTTTAAACCTTCAACTTTTAAGATTGTATTTTCAGTCATTAGTACCACCTACATTTACATGTTTTAAATCTTGAGAATTTTCATACAGCCAGCATTTAACTTCCGATCCTTCGATTAAAAAACTTTTGGGCTCTTGTTCATGACAGATGTCCATTGCGTACTCACACCTAGGGGCAAATCGGCATCCTTTTGGAGGTTTACCCAAATCCGGAGGACTTCCAGGAATATATTTTAAATCTTTATATTTGATATCAGTATTTGGAATGGAATCTAAAAGTGCTTTTGTATAAGGATGCTTAGGATTGTAATAAATATTTTCCTTTGAAGATATTTCCACCAAATGACCGGCATACATGACTCCAATCTTATCTGCAAGTTGAGCAACTACACCTAAGTCATGTGTTATAAGCAACATGGACATTTGATATTCGTCCCTTAATTTACTCATCAACTCTATTATTTGAGCTTGAACTATGACATCCAACGAAGTTGTTGGCTCATCGGAAATAACAAAAGAAGGTTTTAAAACAAGTCCTAAGGCTATCATTACCCTTTGTCTCATACCACCACTGAATTGAAATGTGTACTGATTCATCCTGCTTGGGTCTATTCCTACATCCTTTAGGACACTACCCCCCATTTCTATAGCTTTTTGCTCAGATATATCGGGAAAATGAGCCCTCACAATCTCAACAAAAAGGTCTTTGACTTTCATAATTGGGTTCAGGGAAGTCATAGGATCTTGAAAGATCATGGTGATATCTCTACCACGAATTTCTCGCATTTGTTTTTCGTTCATTTTAGTTATATTTTGACCATTTAATTGTATTTCTCCATACAATCGCGCATTTAAAGGTAATATTTTCATTATAGCTTGTCCCAAGGTAGATTTCCCGCAGCCTGATTCTCCCACTAGCCCTAGTGTTTCTCCGTCTTTTACATTAAAACTAACATCGTCAACCGCTTTTATAATTCCCTCTTCACTTTTATAATAAACTTTCAGATTTTTTACTTCAAGCACGCTTACTACCTTCTTTCTCTAATTGTTGGATTCAGCATCTCGTTCAAACCTTCACTGAACATAGAAAATCCTAGTGTAACAGTCATTATAGCAACACCTGGAAAAGTCAAAGCCCACCAAGCGCCACTCAAAATAAATCTTTGACCGTTGCTCAAATCAAAACCCCAATCAGGAGTTGGGGGAGCTATACCTAATCCCAAAAAGCTCAGCCCTGCTTCTGTCATTATAGCATCTGCCAGGTTCATTGAAAGAACAACCACCACGGATGGCAGTACATTTGGAAGTATATACCTTCCCAAAATAGATAAGTTTGATGCACCTATAGCCCTGGCTCCATCGACATAAAGTTCGTTTTTTACTGAAGATACTTGATTTCTAATGACCCTGAAGTATGTAGGTATGTAAACAACAGCTATTGAAATAGCAATATTCATAATACCTGGTCCTAAAAATGCAGCTATCGCTATGGCGAGGATTAAACCTGGAAAGGAATATATAGCATCCATAATAATGGTCATTATTCTGTCGAATATTCCTCCCACGAATCCCGATAATAAACCTAACGGTATACCAACAACTGAAGCTATTGCTACGGAAACAAAAGCTATTGTTAAGGCAATTCTGGCTCCATAAACAACCCTACTAAATACGTCCCTGCCAAGGTTGTCAGTTCCAAACCAAAACTCACTACTAGGAGAGGTTAAAGATCTTCCAACTCTTTCTGTAGGGTCGTAAGGAGCTATTTGAGGAGAAAAAAAGGCCAAAAAAATGTAAAAAATCAAAATAACCAAACCTATGAAGGTAAGCCAAGCGTTGGAACCTCTAAAGAATCTGGAGAAGCCCTTCCCAATCTTCGATGAAATGAATTTATGTTCTTCCAATTTTATACCCTCCTCAGTACCTTACCCTTGGGTCTATTAACGCGTTGATAATTTCTACTATTATATTAATTATTATTACAAAAATGGCGAAAAAAACTATCGTTCCTTGAATAGCAGGAAAATCTCTGTATCTGATTTTCATGATGAGATAACTTCCAATCCCTGGCCAAGAAAAAGTGGTTTCAGTTAAAACAGCCCCAGCCATTAATAGTGCCAGCTGTAATCCCATTACGGTTAAAATAGGAACTAACGCGTTCCTTAAAGCATGTCTGTACAATATTTTATTTTCAGGTATCCCCCTTGCTTTAGCAGATTTAACATAATCAGAGGTTAACGTTAAAATTGTATTATTCCTAACCATTCTTAAAAAAATACTTGAGATAACAAGGCCGAGAGTAATACCCGGCAACAACAAATGTTGTAGGGCATCCCAAAAAGCAGTCCAGTTCCACCTTAAAAGGGAATCCAGTAAAAACAAACCAGTAATTTTTTCAAATTGAACTGTAGCGCCGATCCTTCCAGCAATGGGTAGCCATTTTAACTGCATTCCAAAAATGAATTGCATCATCAGTCCAAACCAAAATACAGGTACAGCATACATGAGCATCGAAAATCCTCTGGCAACTATATCTACGGGTTTATCCCTTTTTTGTGCGGCTTTTGAACCCCAAAAGATCCCTATAATTACAGCCACAATAAATGCAAAAATCGTTAATTCTAATGTGGCAGGAAATCTTTCTAATATCTCATCAAGTACGGGTCTTCCCGTCATTGTTGAAGTTCCCAAGTCACCTTTGAACAGTCCCCCTACATATTTAAAAAATTGAACCAATATGGGATCGTTAAGTCCTAGTTCTGCTCTCCTGGCTTCAATAACCTCTTGAGAGGCTCTCCCACCTAACATTGCTGCAACAGGATCTCCGGGAATTATCCTAATAACGAAAAATATAACTACTAAGAGAACAAAAAGCATGGGGATTGCCAACAAGATTCTCACAATAATATAATTTCTCAGAGACACTTAGATCACCTTTCTTTTCTGAGGTTGGTTTTCTTAAAATTGCCCCGATTATTAAATAAATCGGGGCAATTGTCTTAATTTCAAACCTTCAAAAGATGCTTAAGGAAAAATTATTCCTTGTAGAGCAAATAATATCTAAAGATCTGGGAAGGTTCTAATAAAATTCCTTTAATGTTATTTTGGGCGGCGACCGTTTCTACACCTTGCCAAAGTGAAACGTAAGGAGCGTTGAAAGCTAGATCTTGTTGAACCAATTTGTACAATTGAGATCTAACTTCTTGGTCAGTCGCTACTCTTGCTGCTCTCATCACACTTTCAGTTACTGGGTTGACATAAAAACTACCCATCGATCTAGCTCCACTTTCACTTAAGAATGGCCAGAGATAGTCATCAGGGTCTATGTAATCAGGATACCAACCCAATAAGAACATACCCATAGTTCCGTTTAAAAAATAATCAACGTAGGTTGCCCATTCCGCATATTCTAAGTTGATATCGATAATTCCTGTCTTTTCTAAGGATTCCATTAAAACTTGGGCTACATCTGCTTCGGTTGTTCCATAATGAGTAGGGCTGTACCAAAGATCAATCACCAGTTTGTTTTTTTCGTCGTAACCAGCTTGATACAGAAGTTGTTTTGCAGCCTCAAGATCTCCTTCTTGGAAGACATCTTCGTGGCTCCACATTCCCATTGGTACTAGAGAATATAGTGGTGATGCCATATTTAAAAATACATCTTCGACTATTACATCTCTTTCAACAGCTAAGGAAATCGCTTGCCTTACCAAAGGATCGTCGAAAGGTTCTTTCTGTGCATTGAAAACTAACATTCTGATTTGTGGACTTTCACCCTGGATAACTTGAACATTTTGAGAATTTTTTAAATCTTGTATGTCTCTTGGGTCTAAATGTCTGAATGCAATGTCTATTTCACCCGTTTCCAAAGCCAATCTCAACGTTGCAGCGTTTTCATAGAATAAAATGATGATCCTATCCGTTTTTGGTTTTTCACCAAAGTATTTCTCATTTGCTTGTAATGTGATTCTGACGTCTCTTATCCATTCGGTGACTTTATATGGACCAGAAGCGGAAGGTGCTCCATCATAAAAACTATCTGCTGAGAATACCTTTGGATTAACAGGCCATCCAACTGTATAACCTAATACGGAAACAAAAGCCGAAAAAGGATACTGAAGGGTTACTTTGAAGGTGTAATCATCGACCACTTCGGTTGATTTAACTATATCCGAGAGTAAGAACGCAGGATCACCTCCAAGTTTTATCACCCTATCGAAGGAGAATTTAAAAACGGACGCATCTATAGGGGTTCCATCTTCGAAAACGACACCCTTTCGTACCTGGAAAAGATACTCTAATCCATCATCAGATACTTCCCAACTTTCGAATAAATTGGGCACAATTTCCGTAGAATTAACCTTGTAGTCTACTGGTCCAGCTAAAACATTTTGTAAAATGTTACTAGAAAAGTAGTCATAACACAAAGCTGGGTCTAGAGTTCTAATCTTGTCTGTAGTTCCAACAACTATGGTAGATTGTGCCCAAACACCGACAAATAAAACCGAAACAACAAATAAACTTACCAAATACCTTTTCATAAAATCCCTCCTCGTAAAATGTGCTGATATGTAAAACTTAAACACTCAATCTCCAACAATACCTTATGATGATTATTTATTAAAACCACAACTAGTTTTACAAAAACATGAAAAAAATTTCATAGAAGTTCTTTTATTGACAAAAATTTCAAAAATAAAGCCGTATTTGGTAACTTAATTTAAATTAACTTAATTATCTCTATTATACAATTAATATCTTTAAGAGTCAAGTAACAACAAAAAATCAGAACTAGCGAGAGAAGGAATAAAAAATATCAGAAGACTGGATTTGAGCGTTGAACATTTTTATAGATTTAAATAGATCTATTCTTAAATTAAGTTATTTTAAATTAACATAATATATATTAACATTTCTTATTATTCTAAAATTAATACGTTTGTATATTATACATTTCTATTTTTTAAAACAAAGATTTAACAATTCTGGTTCCACAATTTGCTTCTTAAATCTTTTTAAGATGAGGGATCTAAAAATTTTAAGTTCTATATCAAGCATAAATAGCGTCTAATCAGATTTTTAATCAAAAATTTTCTTGATTAAGTTCCCCCCTTATGATAAAGTATATATTGGGTTTTATTCCAAGGGGTGAAAATAATGGAAAAGCATGAACTAATAGAAAAACTACGTTCCAACATGTCTAGAGATACCTGGAATAACTGGCTTACAACGGCTCAAATTCTGGAATTAGACAATAAAAAGGTCGTAGTTGGATTGGGAAATCTGTTTATTAAAGAGGCTGTCGAGAAAAAATTCGGTTCGATAATAAAAGAAACTATAAACAATATCGTAGGTAAGCCAGTAGAAGTTGTTTTTAAAGAAATACCCATCAGTAAAGAACAAAAAAATGTAGTAAATGGTCCAATAATTAAAAACCGGCCGTTGAAACTATCAGAGTTTAATCCTGAGTTCACTTTTGATAGCTTTGTTACTGGAAATTCCAATAGAATAGCTTATTATTCAGCCCTGGAAGTCTGTAAAAATCCAGGCAAATATAATCCTTTATTCATATATGGAGATGTTGGACTAGGTAAAACCCACCTTTTACATGCAATAGGGAACTTCTTGATGGAAAATGCTCCTGATTTGAAGGTAAAATATGTAACTGCCGAGGATTTTATGAATCAAATGATGGATGGAATAAGAGCAAGTGATATGGAGAACTTCCGAGAACGCTTTAGAAGAAACGTAGATTTTTTATTGATAGATGATGTTCAATTTTTAATTGGGAAAAATACCGTACAAAGCGAACTCTTCCATACCTTTAATTCTCTTTTTAACTCGAGAAAACAGATAGTAATTTGTTCCGATAGAACTCCTGATGAGTTAGCAACTTTTCATCCTAGATTGATTAGTCGGTTTGAAATGGGTTTGATAACTGATATACAAGCTCCTGATAAGGCAACGAAGTACTTAATAGCGAAGAAAATGGCACAAATGATTTCACTTCAACTAACCGATGACGTTGCTTATTATTTAGCCGAACATGTTGATAAAAACTTAAGAAAACTTCGGGGCGCTATTATGAACCTTCTATTGCAAAGCCAAATTTCGGGTGCGCCAGTAAATATCGAATCTGCGAAAACGATAGTCAATTCAATGATCAGAATGAACGCAAACAAAGTTAGGTTCCAATCACCCCAAGTTCTTGAAACAGTTAAAATAGATACCGTTATAGATCTGGTCGCTGCTGAATTTAATATTAATAGAAAGGATATCTTCTCATCATCCAGAAAAAAAGAAATAGCGTTAGCTCGTCAAGTTTTAGCTTATCTTTTTAAGACCACTATGAAGTTGAAAACTAAAGATATCTCCGAAAAATTAGATAAAAATCATTCTACTATTATTCATTCCATCAAAAAAATAGAACATTCTTTGTTGATGGGAAATGAAGTAATAAAAAATAAAATCAATAATATCAAAAATAAATTAGAAGATGAAAAAGGGATTCTTACTATATAAAAATAGAAGAAATCGGCCTCAAATTATGATTTAGATAAAAACAAATTGAGGCCGAATTTTTTTTACAATCAGATTGGTCAAACATTTTAAAAGTAATTTACACTTCTAATCCAACTATAGCTTCCGGAGTTACTACGTGGAAAGTTAAACTTTCAGTGAAGAAAAATTTGAGTTGCTCATCAAACTTGCTATCATACCCTAAGGAAATATCTTGGCCTAAAATTAATTTAAAGTC
>NZ_JALY01000111.1:0-2769 GCF_002924615.1 Petrotoga halophila DSM 16923
CCACCCATTAGGATGAAGGAGTTTTGATTTTTTCCCCTGATCCGATTCCTGAAGGATAGAGGAATTTTTAGCTATATTTATACTATTCTTATAGCGTTAAATCTACATGTTGAGTAACAAGATCCGCATTTTATACACTTTTCTTGTTCGATTATATGAGGTTTCCTTAATTCACCTTGTATCGCTTCAGTAGGACATACCCTTGCACAGGCGGTACATCCGGTACAATTTTCTGGAATTATTTCGTACCTTATTAAATTCTTACATACACCCGCTCGACAGTTTCTGTCCAATATATGTTCTTTATATTCATCCTCAAAATACCTATAAGTAGATAGTATCGGATTTGGAGCAGTTTGTCCTAAACCACATAAAGAGCCGTTCTTTACGACATTAGCCAAAGTTAACATATGATCGAGGTCTTCCAATTTAGCATTCCCTGAAGTTATTTTTTCCAATATCTCTAAAAGTCTTACGTTTCCCACACGGCATGTAGTGCACTTACCGCAGGATTCATCAACTGTAAATTGAAGATAGAATTTTGCAACATCTACCATACAAGTATCTTCATCCATAACAATCATTCCACCAGAACCCATCATCGAGCCTAGTGCTTGAAGGCTATCGTAGTCTATAGGGGTATCCAAATATTCTTCGGGAATGCATCCTCCAGAAGGACCTCCAGTTTGAACAGCTTTGAACTTTTTATCCCCCTTGATCCCTCCACCTATATCAAAGATTATCTCTCTTAAAGTTGTCCCCATTGGAACTTCAACGAGACCAACCTTTTTAACGTCTCCAGCAAGTGCAAACACTTTTGTACCTGGAGAATTTTCTGTTCCGTATTGTTTGAACCAATCGGCACCATTGAGTATTATAGGTGCTATATTTGCAAGTGTTTCAACGTTGTTTATCACGGTCGGCTTTTTCCATAGGCCACTATTTGCAGGAAAAGGCGGTTTGTTGGTTGGCTCCCCACGAAGACCTTCTATAGAATGGATCAAAGCGGTCTCTTCACCACAGACAAAAGCTCCGGCTCCCAATCTGATCTCTATATCAAAAGAAAAATTACTCCCTAAAATATTTTCTCCCAGCAATCCATAATTTTTAGCTTGTGAAATAGCTACTTTTAGTCTAGCAACAGCTAAAGGATATTCTGCTCTTATGTAAATAATCCCTTTTTGAGCGCCAATTACGTATCCAGCAATAGCCATACCTTCTAACACAGAATGAGGATCACCCTCTAATACTGATCTATCCATAAATGCCCCCGGATCACCTTCATCTGCATTACATATTACGTATTTTTCGTCTCCTTTAGCTTGCATAGCGAATTTCCATTTCAAACCGGTTGGAAACCCACCACCACCTCTACCTCTCAAATTTGAATCTAAAACTGTTTGAACTACCTCTTTTCTTTTTGAGTTAAGCGCTTTTGCTAAGGCTAAATAACCGTTATTTTTTAAATAATCTTCTATGTTTTCGGGATCGATATTTCCAGCGTTTCTTAAAACGATTCTTACTTGTTCAGGCATCGTTTTACCTCCCTCAAATTGCTTTTTTATGCGTTTCTTCTATTATCAATTCTTCGGCAATTTTTCCTTCTACTAAATGGGTTTTAACGAGAACTTTTACTTTCGCTTTCGTAACGTTACCATACAATACTGGTTCTTTGCCTGGTTCATTAACTTCTACTGTTGGCTCAGCATAGCAGTATCCTAAACAACCTGTCTTAATAACTTCAATGTTTTCTAAGTTTTCTTCTTCTATCTTTTTTAGAAGCTCTTCGTATGTCTCATCGGCTCCTGCTGAGATTCCACAAGTTCCTAAAGCAACTTTTAATACAATTTTATTTTTATTCTCTTTTTCTTTGAGTTCATTTATCAACGATTCTAATTGCTCTAAACTGTTTAATTTAGGCATAGAAATACCCTCCTATCAACTATTTTTCTCTTTGGCTCTATAATCTCTAATTATTCTTCTTACATCGTTTCTTTTAAGTCTCCCATGTACTTTTTCCCCTATTTTTACGACAGGTGCCAAACCACAAGCACCTAAACACCTAACCGGATGAATGGAAAATAATCCATCCTCCGTTACCTCTTCTTCCTCAACATTTAAAATCTTTTTGAACTCGTCTAAGATTTCATTCGCTCCTCCTACGTAACAAGCTGTTCCTAAGCATATACTTATAGGATACTTACCTTTAGGTTTTGTGGAGAAAAAATTGTAGAAAGTTACAACACCATAAACTTGAGAAGATGGGATCTTCAGTTTTTTTGCCACTAATTTTTGCACTTCATTTGGAATATATCCTAGATTTTCTTGAACTTTATGCAAAACTTCAATCAGCAAACTTCTTTTTTCTTCTTCGGTTTTGTTCGTCAAATCGAGTGAATTAAGATAAGTTTCCATGTCTTTTAATTTGCTCTCAAGAAGTTCTTCCATTCATTTCCCTCCTCGTATAATTATATTTTTAGTGTCTTCAGAAACTCTAAAACGTGCATTGTAACTAACTTTTAAAACCTTCAATATTATACTTTTACCTCCTCGCTATATAATCTATTTGATACCATATCTTTATTATCTCGTAAGGAGGTCATTCAATTGTCATTATACAGTAACTCTTCTCAACTCTACTTCGATTTCGTCTACTCTGATTATATGAAAGAACATTCCGAATTTAAGTATCTTCTCGATTTAATCGATATGATCGATTGGTCCGTTGTCCCAGATTTCAGTAATAAGATAGGCAGAACAGGGTACTCC
>NZ_JALY01000278.1:0-1382 GCF_002924615.1 Petrotoga halophila DSM 16923
AGATCTGAATGTTTTCCTTGTCCAGCTATTGTTCCGTCGTCGTTTAGAACGATTATTAAGTCTGCATTAAGTATGGTACTTACCCTTTGAGCTACGATTATAACTGTGGCGTTTTTAGTCTCTTCCTTTAAGGCTTCACGAAGATTCGCATCGGTTCGGTTATCCAAAGCAGAGAAACTATCGTCGAATATATAGATCTTTGGCTTTTTGACAATTGCCCTTGCAATAGATAGACGTTGCCTTTGACCACCGGAGAAGTTCGTTCCTCCTTGATCAACTGGAGCTTGTAGTTTATCAGGTAATTCTTCTACAAAATCCTTCGCTTGGGCTATTTCTAAGGCATGCCACATTTCCTCTTCCGTTGCATCTTTCTTACCATATGCTAGGTTGGAAGCTATCGTTCCACTGAATAGATAAGCTTTTTGAGGTACAAAACCTAGTGAGTCTCTAAGGTTTTCCATCGACAGTTCTCTTATGTCTACACCGTCGATTTCTATCTTCCCTTCGGTGACTTCGTAAAAGCGTGGGATCAAGTTTATAAGAGTGCTTTTACCGCTTCCGGTGCTACCAACAATTGCGGTAGTTTTGCCAGGTTTAGCCTCAAAAGAAATATTTCTTAGTACGGGTTCCTCAGCGCCTTCGTATTTGAATGTCACATTTTTGAAGGAGATAGTGCCTTTTTTACTTTTTAAAATAACTGGTTTGTCTGGTTCATTAATTGTAGGTTCTGTTTCTAATACCTCTTTGATACGATCGGCAGATGCTTCTGCACGAGGCCACATGACAAACATCATCATTGCCATCATTATTGATATGAGTATTTCCATGATATATGTTAAGAAGGCTGTCAAGTTGCCTATTGGCATTGCTCCACTGTCTATTCGCATTGAACCGAACCAGAGAATACTAACGGTTGAAAGGTTCATAATAAGCATTAGAAGAGGCATACCTAATGCTAGTAATCTGTTTACTTTTATGGAGGTTTGGGTTAAATCGCTATTAACTTTATCAAATCTTTTTTCTTCACTTTTATCTTTCACAAAAGCCCTGATAACACGTACACCCATTAATTTTTCACGTAGAACACGGTTGACGTTATCGAGCTTTATTTGCATGCTTTTAAATAGTGGAATTGCCTTACGCATTAGAAAGAATACAACAATTCCCATCAGTGGGATTATCACTAAAAGCGAAGTAGAAAGGACAACGTCTTGGCGAATAGCCATAAAAGCACCACCTATTGCCATTATGGGTGCAAGAATCATCACATTCAACATTATTAATACCAACATCTGAATTTGGTATACATCATTCGTGTTTCTCGTTATTAGCGAAGCGGTTCCAAACTTGTCTATATCGTTCTGAGAGAAACTAAGTACCTT
>NZ_JALY01000324.1:0-2659 GCF_002924615.1 Petrotoga halophila DSM 16923
CAAAATCATAATATCCAAGCAATTTCCGATACTAACGTAAAAAATGAAGTTTTAGAAGAACTCGATTACCAAATGATTTTAAACATAATGGAAAAACTTGACGATGAAGAAAGGTTATTGATTAAGTTAAGGGATATTGATGGACTGAGTTACAATGAAATTTCCGATATAATGGAAATCCCTTTGGGAACGGTGAAAAGTAAGCTGCATTATGCTAGGAAAAAATTGAGACAATTGATAGAGGAGGCCAACTTCGTATGAACGAAAAAGAAGAAGAATTGTTGAACGAATTTTTTGATGGAAAAATCAAAGAAGATGAGTTAAACGAAAACTGCAAAAAAATAATCAATATATACAGGAACATTATAAAAACATACTTTTCGTGTGAAAACTCTGTTATCAACAATGTTAAAAGTAAACTTAATTTTAGATAACTAATAATGAAAGGGCTGAAGAAATGATCAGAGTGAAAGTGCCAGCTACTACAGCGAACATAGGACCAGGATTTGATAGTTTAGGGATATCCTTACGATTGTACAATATCATAGAAGTGGAAGAAATCAACGATTCGCTTGAAATTAATGTACCAATTGAGGATCAAGAATATATAGAAAGTAATGAACATAATTTAGTTTATCAGGCGATGAAGCGACTGTTTGACGCAGTAAATATTCACCCGCAAGGCCTTCGAATAAACCTCATAAATAATATACCCATAGCAAGAGGCTTGGGAAGTAGCGCAGCTTGCATAGTTGGAGGTCTGGTGGCTGCCAATGAGCTGTTTAATAATCCTTTGAAGAAAGAAGAGATAATGTATTTAGCAGCTACAATGGATGGGCATACGGACAATATTTTACCTGCATTGGTTGGAGGATTGACTGTAGGAAGTTTGTTGGAAAAAGAAGTTAAATATGTAAAAATGGATTTACCAACTCAGTTGAAATTATTAGCTATTATCCCTGATTTTCATTTTTCTACAAAAAAAGCCCGTTCACTTTTACCCCAAAATGTGCCCATTGAAGATGCGGTGTTTAATATAAGTAGAGTTGGCCTTCTCGTAGCCTCGCTTGTAACCGCGCATTTTGAAAATTTGTCAGAAGCCACGAAAGATAAAATCCATCAGCCATATCGTAAAGATTTTGTCCCCTACTGGGAAGAAATAACGTCTAAATTAATGAAAATAGGTGCAAAGGGTTATTTCTTGAGTGGCTCTGGACCCACGATCATGGGAATTTTAGATGGAGATTATAAAAATATTGAGAATGAAATGGTTAAATTTCTTTCTCATCTTGGGCAAAAGTATAAAGTAACTGTTTTAGACATATGTCATAATGGATTGGAGGTATTAAATGATGAGAGAAGTAATGGATGTTATCGATAAAGATGAGAATTACGTATATTTGAGAACCACAAGGACACAAGAATGTGAAAGTTGTGCAATGAAAGGTGGTTGTACGCTATTAGGTGGCTCAAACGAGCTGAATTTAAAAGCTAAAAACACTGAAAAGGTCGATGTAAAAAAAGGAGATAAGGTAGTTGTAGAAATGCCCGAAGTTCCAGTAGTGAAACTTTCTTTTTTAGCTTATGGGATTCCTTTAATCGTTTTCTTGTCTATAATTTCCATACTTTATACTTTGAGCTTTTCAGATATCTTCTCTTTCTTGGCTGGAATTTTAGGAATGGGAATTACTTATTTTTTAATTCATCAGTACGATAGAAAAAAATTAAAAGACAGATATCTTCCGGTCATACTACAAAAGTTGGAGAAAAAAATAGATCTAAAATTAAACGAAAAAGGAGAAATTTAAGATATTTAAAAGCTTGGGTAAAACCCAAGCTTTTAAATTTTAAACTCTCCCGGGAAATGACATGATACATAATGACCTGGTTTAATTTCTTTAAGTGGTGGTTCTTCTTTGCTACAAATATCCTTAGCAATTGGACAACGAGGATGAAACCTACAACCTGAAGGTGGATTTAGAGGGCTGGGTACATCCCCTTGTAAAACCACTCTTTTCTTCTTAACTTCCGGATCTGGTATTGGAATAGCAGACATCAAGGATACCGTATAAGGATGCAAAGGCTCTTCAAAGAGCTCTTTTTTCGTTGTTAATTCAGCTATCTTTCCTAGATACATAACCGCTATTCTGTCGCTTATGTGTTTCACAACGGCCAAATCGTGAGCTATAAAAACATAGGTTAAGCCATAATCGTTTTTCAAGTCAACCATTAAATTTATGATCTGAGATTGAATGGAAACATCTAAAGCGGAAACAGCTTCATCAGAAATGATTAATTTTGGATCCAATGCCAAAGCACGTGCTATCCCTATTCTTTGTCTTTGTCCACCAGAAAATTGGTGGGGATATCTATAAACGTAATCTTTGGATAATCCTACTGTTTCCATTAAGTTGGCAACTCTATCCCTTATTTCAGAAGATGTACCCATTTTATTCACTTTCATACCTTCTCCTATGATATCCAGGACTCTCATTCTTGGATTTAAAGAAGAATATGGGTCTTGAAAGATGACTTGTGCATTTTTTCTAAAGGCTCTTCTTTTTTCGTCCAAATTAGATAACAAATCTTTCTTTATTTCTCTTACCCCATCATGAAAATATAACTGGGCGTATTTTTTATCTATTTCATTATCTAATTT
>NZ_JALY01000079.1:0-1053 GCF_002924615.1 Petrotoga halophila DSM 16923
CTTTATCTTTATTCTTTGGATTGAAACAAGTGTTTCCCATTCCTATTTCGTTAAAAATATCTTTAACATACTCTTTGAAATGCTTTTGAGTAACTTCTTC
This sequence comes from Petrotoga halophila DSM 16923, assembly GCF_002924615.1. Lineage (NCBI taxonomy): Bacteria > Thermotogati > Thermotogota > Thermotogae > Petrotogales > Petrotogaceae > Petrotoga > Petrotoga halophila. The sequence goes on from NZ_JALY01000079.1 coordinate 101, forward strand.
AACGATTTTCATAAGTGTTATAAAATTTAAACAAGAATATTCGTAACACTTATAGAAGCTTTCTTGGGGTTGAATATTGATTATGTGCTTAAGCAACTCTTCTCCTCGATACTTTTGCCATAGGTTTGAATAAGCCTGCATTCCAGAAGTATGAGTTAATAATTCGAAGATTGTAACCTCGCTTTTTGGTCTACTTACCTCAATGAATTTGCCAATTTTATCTTCCAATTTTATTTGTTTTTCATCTATTAGTCTCATAACCGCGGTTGCAGTTCCAACCACTTTGGTGACACTTGCTAAATCAAAGATATCTTCTTCAGTAAGTTTTTCGTTTTCATCTTTTGTTCCGAAAGTATTTTTATACAATATCTTTTCATTCTTACCTATTAAAATAGATGTCCCTGTATAAACATTATTTACTCCTGATGAAACAATTTCATTTAAAGATTCAATATCTTTGTCTTTCAAATCATCACTGCCTTTCAAAATTCTCTTATAAATCTTTCTAAAATACCATCACAAACCACATAAGATCCCAATTTATCTACCTCGTTTTTTATCTCGACTTTTTCATTAGAACTAAGTAGCTTACTAGCTATTTCTGCAAGCTGGGAAAGCTTTTTTAACCATGGATGTATATCCTCATATAACTTTTCATCTTTCATGTATTTCAATTTTCTTTCAAGATTGCTCAACCTCTCCAAGTATTCCTTTAGCTCTTCCCCTTTATTCAAAGGATCATTTTCGAATTCTTTTATTAGACTTTTTAACTTAATTGATGTTTCCTCAAAAATTCTTGATTTTAGAAAATTTTCACTGAATAATTTCATATCCTCAAATAAGTCTGATCCCACCAAATTAAAAATAGATTTGTTCCATGAACACCAAGGATCGTAGCCTTGTGAGTTCCAAAGATAATCTGCTATTGTCTGTTCTGCAAGCATCGATGCATA
>NZ_JALY01000073.1:0-5793 GCF_002924615.1 Petrotoga halophila DSM 16923
TCTTCCTCCAAGGGCTACAACGATTCTATCAAGTATTTCAGATTTTTTAATCAGATATTTGTCTTTCTCAGGAATTTGTAAAGTAGAACCTAATGAACCTGCACCCCTTGGAATTATAGTAATCTTATAAACAGGGTCGGTATTAGGCAATAAATACCCTAAAATAGCATGTCCCAGTTCATGATACGATAAAATTTTCTTTTCCTTATCGGATATTATCCTATACTTTTTGGATGGACCAGTTAATACTCTATCAATAGCCTCCTCAAAATCACTCATTTCGACTTGGTTTTTTTTCTTCCTTGAGGCTATTAGAGCCGCTTCGTTAACTAGGTTTTCTAAATCTGCTCCTACGAAGCCCGGTGTCCTTTTAGCCAACAATTTTAAATCAACATCTTGGGCTATTTTCTTTTTACGCGTATGTATCTTTAAAATTTCTTCTCTTCCTTTTACATCTGGAGGACCCACCATTATTTTTTTATCAAACCTACCAGGTCTAAGTAATGCTTTATCAAGAACATCGGGTCTATTGCTAGCAGCCATTACAACAACCCCTGTCGAAGTGTCAAAACCATCGAGTTCCACCAACAAGGCGTTAAGAGTTTGTTCTCTCTCATCGTTACCACCACCTAGGCCAGCTCCTCTTTGTCTACCTACTGCGTCTAATTCATCAATAAATATTATCGCAGGAGCATTTTCTTTAGCTGTTTTAAAAAGGTCTCTAACTCGGGATGCACCAACCCCTACAAAAAGTTCAACAAAATCTGAACCACTTGCATAATAAAAGGGTACATCTGCTTCTCCAGCTATTGCCCTTGCCGTCAAAGTTTTACCTGTTCCCGGAGGGCCTACCAACAATGTTCCTTTAGGCATTCTTGCACCCAATTCTTGATATTCTTGAGGATTTTTCAAAAATTTTACAATGTCCTCTACTTCTTCCAAAACTTCATCGATTCCTGCCACATCCTTAAATGTAACTTTTTCACCGATGGGTTCATACTTTTTTGCCCCACTTTTTCCAAAGTTCATGCTACTTCTAGCACCTGAGGAGGCCGATCGATACAACCAAAAAAAGAACAACACCATTACTATTATTGGGATTATGTTTATCAATAAACCAAACCACCACTTTGATCCAACACTTTCGACATACTCTATCTTTATACCTTTTTGAATTAAACTATTGACGTACTGTTTATCGTTTACCAAAGCTGGGGAAAAAGATTCATAAGTAGAACCATCTTTGCCAAGTATTTCCACGTTTCCATTTTGATTTATTTTTATGGATTCCACCTGGCCGTTATTGATCAAACTCAACATTTCTGAATAGGATATCATAGGGTTATTTTCCCAATTCAAAGAAATGAGAGCTCCAACAAAAATAACGGCAAATATTATATAAACCCAAATTATGTTGGAAAACCTTACTTTCTTTTTTTCTTCTTTGGTATTTTTATTTTCTTTATCATTTCTATTTTCTTTATCGTTTTTATTTTCAGACATTTATTTACCTCCTCACAGATGTTAACCTGTACACATTTAATCCAAAATACTGTACTTTTTCAACGTTTTCATCTTTCTCCAATTTTTCAAAAATCTCATTTTTATTTTCACATTTTCTTTGATTTAAAAAACTCTCAATTTCATGCTGATTCATCGGATGTCTTTTTATTATACTTAAGATAGCTTCCAAATCATCTTTTATCGAGCTGTAAAAATCTTTTTCTTCTAAAAAATCAAGGGATATACCTCCTAAGATATTTTGAGCCAATTCAATTTTTTCTTTTTCTGGTACTGTTACCCAATCTTCCGCAGGAGGTCTCATTGGTAAATTAATATATAATCTATCATAACTTATTTTATTAAATATTTCTTTGATTTTCCTTAAAGATTCTTCATCATCATTTAGTCCTTTTACCATCATAAATTCCATCCAGATTTTACCTTTAAAGTTTTTAGAAAAACTTATCAATCCATCCATGTAAGAATCAAAAGATATACTTTTATGAGGCCTATTTATTCTTTTAAACGTTCTTTGATCGTAAGCATCCAGCGTTGGCATTACAAGATCACTTTCATTTAATTCTTCCCTTATTTTTTCTACAGAAAGTAGAGCTCCATTTGTAATTACAGCAACAGGTTTATCAACATAAGTTTTTATTGATTTTATTAGTTCCTCAATTTTAGAGTATAATAATGGTTCACCTTCACCAACTATGGTTACAAAATCAAACTGGGATACATCGTTTTTAACATAAGCATCAAACTCTTCCAAAATATCTTGTAAATTAAAAAATTCTTGTCTTTGGTTTGTCATGTTGCTCGTTCTTCCCAACTGACAGTATACACAAGAAAAATTACAAGTCTTTGGAGGTATTGGGCTTATTCCTAGGGATCTTCCCAATCTTCGAGAAGGTACAGGACCGTATAAGTATTGAAAATTCATACGACACCTCGAATCTATTTTTTCTCTTTTTTTACTCATTTAAATTATATCAAAAAACACCTTTTAAATAAAAATGATAGTGAAACATACTAAAGAAAAAGAAATGAGGAAAAAAGTATCTTTTATTTCCCAATTAAATTGCTTAAATCTTGTTCTCCCTTCCCAACCATTGTATCCTCTTGCTTCCATAGCAATACTCAAATCTTCAGCCCTTCTCAGAGCAGATACCAACAAAGGAATAATTATAGATATAGCCCCTCTAATCCTTCCAGAAAATTTTCTATCATCGAAGTTCGCCCCGCGGCTTAATTGTGCCTTCATTATACGATCTGCTTCATTTGCAATCACAGGGATAAATCTTATAGCTATCGTCATTACCATCGATATTTCATGAGCAAATCTTTTCGGTACAAAAAACCATCTCAAAACATCCTCAAGAGCATGAGCTAAAGAGGTAGGAGAAGTAGTTAACGTGAGAACAGAAGATAACAAAACTGCAAATAGTATTCTGAAGGTAATTATAGCAGCATTAAATAAACCGGTATCTGTTATTCTGATAAACCCGATCTTAAAAAGTGTATTCCCTCCTATTGTAAATAATTGAATTACAAAGGCAAAGATAACTATAAACCATATTGATTTTAAGGATTTCATATAATACTTCAAACTTAGTTTAGATGACAGCATCAAAATCAAAGTATACGAAGACATAATTAAAACATCATAAAAGCTGTTTATAGAAAAAGCAAATCCCGCTAAAACGAACAACCCTAAAAGCTTACCCCTTGGGTCCAGTGAATGCATCAACGAGTCTAATTCAACGTATCTTCCCAAGGCAACATTATCCAAAAGCATTTAAATACTCCTTTTATCAATTATTTTTCTAATTCTCAGCAATCAATATTTTAACATAATTCAAGAATTATTATATTATTTGTGAGAAAAGATTGTGTGGTTTTTTTAAAATATTAATAAACAGAATGGCTGATTTTTATTAAGTTTTGATTAAGTGTTTGGGGGAAAACATGGTATAATTATTGTAATATGCAATGACCCCATAAGGAGAGTCAAATGAAAAAATCCTTAGCAAATAGAAGTGTGAAGTACCTAATCATACTTTTGTTGATTTTAATAATATGTATAATAATTGTTTTTTTAGTTTCTAAATCCTCAAACTATAAAAAGCAGATCATTTTTTTTGAAGAGTACTTAAAAAATAACTATACTTTGGACGATGCAACGACCAGAGAATTCGTCAAAGTCTTTGAAATATTATATAACGAATTTCCCTACGTAACTGAATATGTTTATCCGATCGAATTACTAGCAATTGGAATAGTAGAAACGAATTTTGAAAACGTAAAAGGAGATAGTGGGGAAAGTTTGGGATATTTTCAGATTCAAGCTCCTACTTATTGGTATTTAAAACATAATTACCCTGAATTTTATCAAAGAATCAATTTCTTTGAATCTTGGTATTGGGATATCGTAAAAGAAAGACCTGATGTTCAATTAATGACTTCTATCTTATACTTATACGATATCAAATTACGTTACGGGGAAGAAGATGCCTATAGTATTTACAATGGCGGTTCAGAAACATATAAAGACAAAATATTATTAAGACTTAATATCTTAGAAAATGAGTTAAAAAAATTTAACAGGAGGTAAACATGCAGATATCGGAGCCGCTTATTTCAAAACCAATTTTTAGTGAAAAAATTTGGGGAAATAATGAATTGAACAGAATTTTCAACTATGAAAAAACACAACCATTAGGGGAAGTCTGGTTATATTCGCCTCTAGATGGGTACGAAACCGTTTTGTATGGGAAAAATAGCCAAAGAGAATATGGAAAAGTAAGTGAACTTTTTCCAAAATTTCCTTTGCTTTTAAAATTAATCGCAACCTCATCCTGGCTTTCCATACAATTACACCCCGATGATACAATGGCTAAACAATTAGAAAACGAACCATGGGGAAAATCAGAAGCTTGGTACTTTCTTAAAGATAAGGGACAAATTAAAGTTTCAAATAATAACAAATATATTTTGCAAACTTTTGATAACAATCGATGGGATGAAGTACTAGAAAGTTATGAAATGAACAAATTCGATTCCATCTTTATACCTGCAGGAACTGTTCACACCTTAGGTCCTAACAGCCTTTTACTGGAAATACAACAAAGCTCAGATTTAACTTATAGATTATACGACTGGGGAAGACCTCGAGAAATCCATATTGATAAATCTAAAAAAGTTCTTAACAACATTCACACCAGTTACTCTATTTCAAGGAAGACCGAAGGTTTATGTACTAAATATTTTAGCTTTTCCAGATTTGCCAACCAAAATAAAAAAGGGTTTGGCGTATATGTTAACTTAAAAAGCTATGAAACAATAGTACTTCCAGAAGAATTAAATTATAATTTTCAAGGTGAATTTGTGGAATTTAAATTAAACGAAAATGGCTGGAAATCACTTTTATAATTTCATAATCAAAAATTATAAAATAATTTAAAATTTTTACATTCCATTTCTTTTTCGACTTATTTTGTCTGATATAATTGAATAAACATAAAATCTTAGGAGGTATCCTGATGAATAAAACTATCAATGAAGATGTGTCAATCGTCTTATCCGGTGAAGCGGGTCAAGGGATTCAAACGATAGAAGGATTGTTAACATTTATTCTCAAAAGGGAAGGTTATTACGTATTTGCCACAAAAGAGTACATGTCTAGGATTAGAGGTGGAAGTAATTCAACTGAAATAAGGGTAAGCTCTAAACCTGTGAAAAGTTACGTCGACAAAATAGATATACTTATACCTCTCACGAAAAGTTCGGTTGAGCATCTAGGAGACAGAGTGACTGAAGATACTCTGATCATAGCAGATAATAATTTTTTAAAATTAGAAAATAAAAACCTTTTCAACGTCCCCATCCTTTCTATTGCGAAAGAAATAGGTAACGAAATATATGCAAATATAGTTGCTGTTGGTGTAATTTTGGGTCTTTTCAAAACAAACATAAAGACTATAGAAGAGTATCTAAAAGAAAGATTTGGAGATAAGGGAGAAAAAATTGTTTCAGATAACATAAAAGCAGCTTCAGAAGGTTACAAATTGGGTAAAGACTTTTCTGAAAGTGGGGAGATAAAAATAGAGATCTCCGCAAATGAAAATTTAAAAGACGATCTATTAATTAGTGGAACCGATGCGGTATCTCTAGGAGCGTTAGCTGGCAATTGCGATTCGATTTTTGCATATCCAATGACACCTGGATCAGGAGTTCTCGTTGATTTAGATAACTTTTCAAAACATTTCGATCTTATAGTCGCACATGATG
>NZ_JALY01000083.1:0-6171 GCF_002924615.1 Petrotoga halophila DSM 16923
AAGTTTTAAGATATAAAATTATCAAAGAGACGCTATATATAAAATTTTAGAGTTTTTAAAGTTTTAAAGACAGTACCAAAAATATTAATAGGAGGAGAAATTTCAATTGAAAATATCTTTAAATGGAAAATGGAAGGTTTACGACAATGAAAAAGAGTTTGAGTTTGATGGAAACGTCCCTGGAACAGTACAAGGAGACCTCGTGGATTTGAATCACATGCCTCACCCTTATGTAGGAGAAAATGAAAAACTTTTCAAAAGGTTAGAATGGAAAAATTGGATATACAAGAAAAAATTTCACATAGAAGAGATAAACAATGAGCTACGTTACGATCTTGTATTAGAGGGTGTGGATACCCTTTCAAATATCTATCTTAACGATAATTTCGTTGGAGAAACCGAGGATATGTTCATAGAATACCGGTTTGACGTTAAAAAGTATCTCAAAATTGGGGAAAATTCTTTAAGAGTAGAGATTAAATCTCCAATAGACCTCCCTAAAAGATTTGAAAAAAATTACGGAAAATTACACGCCGGCGAAGAAACCGCAAGAGTTTACATAAGAAAAGCTCAGTATTCCTATGGCTGGGACTGGGGAGCAAGAATAGCCACTAGTGGAATATACAGAGATATTTACATAGAAAGTTATAAAGATGCTAGACTTTTCGGTTCCACTGCTTTTTTGGAAAATTTAGATGGAAAAGTTAACTTTTCCGGTTACGTTGATTCCCATATTAAAGATACTAAAAACTACGAAGTAGAAATTCTTTTCAATGGAAATCCAGTAATTACATTACCAGTAACCGCTAGTGTTGAAAATTACAAATTTGAAGGTTCTAAAAGAATAGAGAATTTAAAGCTTTGGTATCCACACGATTTGGGTGAAAGTTATTTATACGAAGTTGAGTTTAGACTTAAGAAAAATAAAGAAGTAATCTACAGTGAGAAAAAGAAAATAGGTTTTAGAATCGTCAGGGTAGTGAGAGAAAATAACTCAGAAGGTGAAAGCTTTATCTTTGAGATAAACGGCAGAAAAATCTTCGCCAAAGGCGCAAATTGGATCCCTGCTGAAAATATATTAAGTTGGTTAAAAGAGAGTGATTACGTTAAACTTCTCAAAATGGCGAAGGAATCCAATATGAACATGTTGAGAGTATGGGGAGGGGGCCTTTACGAAGATCCCACATTTTACAACACATGTGATGAATTAGGAATATTAGTTTGGCAAGACTTCATGTTTGCATGTGCTGAATATCCTGACCATATAGATTGGTTTAGAAAGCTTGCAAACGAAGAAATAAGACATCAAGTATTGAAATTAAGACATCATCCAAGTATAGTCCTTTGGTGCGGAAATAATGAGAATAATTGGGGCTTTGAAGAATGGGACTACAAATTGAAAGTGGATGGAAAAAATCTTGGAAATAGACTTTATTTGGAAGATTTTCCTAAAATATGTGCCCAAGAAGATCCATCGAGACTGTACTGGCCATCGAGCCCATACGGTGGCAGTAGAGCTAACTCTTCTGAAGCGGGAGATAGACATGTTTGGGAAATCTGGTCAGGATGGCAAGATTACAAATACTATACATGGGACAATTCAAAGTTTGTAAGTGAATTTGGATTTCAAGCAGCTCCAGATCCAAAAACTATTGATTTCTTTGCCGAAGATAATGAAAAAGAAATCTTTTCTCCAACGATGTTGAATCACAATAAACAAGTTGAAGGCCCAGAAAGACTTTTAAGGTTCATCAATGGACATTACGGATTGATTAGTAATTTTGATTCAATTGTTTATTTAACTCAACTCAACCAAGCAGAAGCTATTAAGACAGGAGTAGAACATTGGAGAAGCAGAAAATACAAAACAGCCGGAACTCTTTATTGGCAAATAAATGATTCATGGCCTGTTTTCAGTTGGGCTTCAATAGATTATTTTAAACGGCCAAAGGCTTTATACTTTTACACTAAAAGATTTTATAATCAATTGTTAGCGATTGCCAAAAACAAAGATGAAAAGGTCATAATATCACTGATAAACGATGGAATCAAAACCCAAGTTGATTTAGAATTTCAACTTTGGTCTCTAGATGGAAAAAAACTTATGCAAAAAGAATATTCAAACATAAAAACGCCCGAAGATTCTGTAACTACTATCGATCAACTTAATATTTCCAACATTGACTTAGATAACTCCATAGCTTACTTAATTCTAAAACAAAATGGAAAAACCATAATAGAAAACCACGAATTATTTGCAGATTTAAGAAAAAATAAATTAAACGATCCAAAGATTACATACGAAAAAGAAGGAAACAACTTGATATTGAGTTGTGAAAAACCGGCGTTGGGAGTAAACGTTAAGGTAAAGGGGGAAAATTATTCTCAAGATAATTTCTTTGCTCTTTTCCCCTCCTATCCAAAAGTTCTAAATAATATAGAAGGTGAAATTAATATAAAAAGCGCCTTTGATTATTTGTAGTTTAAAGATTTTAATTTATAAATTAAATTCTACAACACTCTTTTTAATTTTTAAAAACAAAAAATATCTTCAACATGGAGGTGAATAGAAATGAAGAGTGTTTTAGCATTGGCCTTAATAGTTTCCATTAATTTGGTTTTATTAGCAAATTCTGTATTAATTCCACCAAATATCGACGATTCTTTTTTATACGGTAACGAACTTGTGAAGAAACCTTCAGAAGCTGGGGCTTTGCAAGTTATTGAGTATAATGGGATAAAAACCTTGGGAGATGAAGAAGGTAAACCTATTCAATTAAGGGGTATGAGTACGCACGGGCTTCAATGGTTTCCCGAAATTCTAAATGAAAATGCTTTCGCCGCTCTTGCAAATGATTGGGGAGCGAATGTCATTCGCCTTGCCATGTACGTTGGAGAAGATGGATACGCAACAGATCCTGACACCATGAAAGAAAGAGTCATTCAAGGGATCGAACTTGCAAAGAAGTACGATATGTACGTGATCGTTGATTGGCATGTACATGCACCAGGAGATCCAACCGATCCAATATATGAAGGAGCACAGGAATTTTTTAAAGAAATTTCAGAATTGTATCCCAATGATCCTCATATCATCTATGAATTATGTAACGAACCAAATGGTATCCCAAATGATGAAACTGGTTGGCAAATTGTAAAAGATTATGCCGAACCTATTATTGAAATGCTTCGGGAAAACGGTAATGAAAACATCGTTATTGTTGGAAATCCCAATTGGAGCCAAAGACCAGATTTAGCTGCTGATGATCCAATCGATGATCAAAATACCGTTTACACCCTTCATTTTTATGCAGGTACCCATAAACCGTCACCAGATAGTTACGTAATGAAAAACGCAATTTATGCATTGAAGCACGGTGCCCCTATTTTTGTATCTGAATGGGGAACAAGCGAAGCTACTGGCGATGGTGGACCATATATAGAAGAATCAGATGAATGGCTTAAGTTTTTGAACGCCAATAACGTTAGTTGGGTTAATTGGTCTCTTACTAATAAAAATGAAAAATCTGCGGCATTTACACCATACGTATATGGTGAATCTGAAGCAACAGATCTTGATCCAGGACCTGATCAAATATGGTCACCAGAGGAACTAAGTGTTTCAGGAGAATATGTTCGTGCACGTATAAAAGGTGTAGAATACGAACCAATTGATCGTTCAAATTACTACAAAACATTATGGGATTTTGATGATGGGACAACTCAAGGCTTTGTAGTAAATTCCGACAGTCCTGTCACTGATGTATCGTTGACCAATGAGGATAATAGATTAAAAATCTCTGGTTTAGATGCAAGCAATGACGTTAGCGAAGGAGGATTTTGGAACAATCTTCGTATTTCTGCGGATAATTGGGGCAACGCAGTCGATATTACCGGGACTGAAAAAATAATGATAGATGTTATTTTAAAATCTCCTACAACTGTTGCTATGGCAGTGATTCCCCAAGGACCCGGGAATGGCTGGTGGACTAATCCTGCTCGCGCTGTAAGGCTCACCCCAAATGATTTTGTCAAACAAGTTGATGGAACTTACAAAGCAGTTCTAACAATAACAGCTGAAGATAGCCCGGGCTTGGAAATAATTGGCACGAGTGACACAGACAATACGATTCAAAATATCGTCCTTTTCGTAGGTACAGATGGGACAGATGTAATTTATTTGGATAATTTTAAGGTTTCTGGCAAAAAAATTGAAATCCCCATTATCCATGATCCGTTAGGTGAAGCAAAATTACCATCGGATTTTGAAGATGGCACTCGTCAGGGTTGGAAATGGAGTAGTGACTCAGCAGTGCAAACAGCTCTTACCATAGATGAAGCCAACGGTTCAAAAGCTTTATCTTGGGAAGTAGCATATCCTGAAGTAAAGCCCAGTGATACGTGGGCATCCGCACCACGTTTAGATTTCTGGATGGATGGCCTAAAACGCGGGGGTGAAAATTTTTTGTTTTTTGATTTTTATTTAGCTCCCGATAGAGCTTCGGAAGGAATTATTGAAATAAATTTGGCGTTTCAACCACCATTAGCAGGTTATTGGGCACAGGCAACCGATACTTATCAAATTGATTTATCAGATCTTGATTCAACAACTGTAACAAATGATGGCCTGTACCATTATGAGGTAAAAATAGATTTAAATTCAGTTCCCAATATTGAAGACAACACTGATTTAAGAAATATGCTTTTAATTTTTGTTGATGTAAACAGCGACTTCGCTGGAAGAATGTATATAGATAATGTCAATTTTATTGAATAAAAAAGCAAAAAAATTTTCATCTATGAGGAGATGAGTATTATGGATTTTAATTTCGATCATTTAGCAATCACAGTTTCCGATTTGGAAAAATCTGTTGGATTTTACAGAGATATTCTTGGTTTTAGAATTTTAGGAAAACTGGTTCAAGACAATGGGAATTTCGTAATTGTTTACCTTGATATGGGGGATAAAGTACTTGAATTATTCAATTTTACAGAAAAAGGAAAATATCTAACAACTCAAAACGATAAAGACATGGGCATAAAACACTTTGCTTTTAAAGTAAAAAGTGTCGACCAATCCTTTAAATATCTAAGAGAAAAAGGTGTAGAATTCACAATGGAACCTACCAATGCTGAGGGCGGTGTTAGAATCGCCTTTTTCAAAGACCCTGATAACATTCTTATAGAGATAATTGAGGGAGAACTTAATTTAGAAACATATTAAGGGTAACTCTTGAGGTGAGGAAAAATGGCAACGATAAGAGAAATCGCTAAAGCTTCAGGCTTCTCTATCGCAACGGTGTCTAGAGTTCTCAGTGGAAGCGAGAACGTTACTGAAGAAACAAGAAAAAGAATTTTGAAGGTTATAAAAGAATTAGATTACAGAAGAAGCCAGAGCATAAAAGGGAGCTCCTTCAGGGGCATCGGAGTCTTGGTTCCCGACCTAAAAGCCGATTATTACGGAATGATAGCTGAAGGAATAGAAGAAGTCCTTCTACGAAATCACTTCGAAATGTTCCTTTCAACATATAGACATTCTTTAGAAAAAGAGAGAGATGCCTTAGAAGAGTTCTTTGCAAGAAAAGTTGATGGTGTCATTGTTTGCACAACCCATCAGGATGAAGAGTGCTTAGAAAAATTCATTGAAGCAGGTATACCGGTTGTTGCTGTTGATAGAGAAAACTCAGAACTGAAAATGGATATTGTTACTATAGATAATTATGAATCTTCGTTGAAAATTGCAAAATATTTATACGAGATGGGCCATAGAAAAGTCTTACATGTTGAAGGACTGATGGAAATATACTCTGCCATGGAAAGGAAGCAGGCGCTTATAGATTTCGCACAAAAGAAAGAAGATTTTGAAGTCATCTTTATTCCTGCAGGTTTTGATGTAAAAGATGGATATAGCGCTATTAAAAAGTACCTTGATAAATATGGTAAAAATTTTACAGCAATTTTCTTTGTAAATGATTGGGTAGCCTTGGGTGGGATAAAAGCACTGAAAGAAGCTGGATTCAATTACCCGGAAGATGTTTCATTAGTTGGTTTTGATGATTCCCCATTGGCTAAATATTTACATCCTTCCTTAACAACTATGAAGCAACCAATACACGAAATGGGATTGAACGCAGCAAAACTTTTGATAGAAAAAGGTTCTATCACGAAAAT
>NZ_JALY01000325.1:0-1980 GCF_002924615.1 Petrotoga halophila DSM 16923
GGGAAATTCTAGGCTCATATCTTAAAAAATGACTTTTTTCTAAAAAAGAAGTTTCGACATAGGGAGGATTTGAAATTATTAACTCTACTTCATGAATCTCTTTCAAGAATGGATCTAAACAATCACCAATTTTAAATTCAACATTGGCACCTAATCTCTGAGTGTTGTATTGAGCAGTTTTTATCGCAGATTCTGAAATATCTGAAGCTTGAACTTTAATTTTTGGGAAGTGCTTTTTTATCGAGATGGCTATCGCACCAGAACCTGTTCCTATATCAATTACATGTTTTATATCTTTATTTTTTATAAAATTTATTGCTAATAAAACTAAATCTTCAGTTTCTATCCTCGGTATTAGTACGTTTTCATTTACAACAAACTCATTTCCTAAAAAAGTTACTTTTTTGGTTATGTATTCGATAGGATACCCCTCTTTAAGGTGTTTAACTAAAAAATCGAAAGTTTGTTGAGAAATTTCTACTTCTGAGTCTTTTAAATAAAACGATATATCTTTGTCTTCAATTTTTGATAATATTTTTAATATACGAAAGGGGGAGATTTTAAACTCCCCCTCAATTTTACTTACTAACTCTGTTATCTTCATTATCTTACCTCAAATTCCTAATAGATTTCTAACTTCTTCACTCGCCATCTGCGGGTCCCAAGGGGGATCAAAGGTAAGTTCGATATCTACATCGTTTATTTGTTTTATTTCTTTTACCTTCTCTTTTGCATTTTCAATTATTAAACCAGCTAAAGGGCACATTGGGGTGGTTAAAGTCATCAAAATGTGGACGTTATTGTTCTCATCTATATCTACCTTGTATATCAGACCTAACGAAACGATATCAAAGCCAATTTCCATATCGTAAACCTCTTTCAGAGCATTTATGATTTTATCTTTTTCTATATCAGGCATGTGTTAGCCTCCTTCAAAACATATCAGAATTGAGAATTATTGAAGATTCTTCTTGAAATTTTTGGAATTCAGTCGGTAAAACTTTATCAAAATATTCTTGAGCTTTTTTGTCTTTTAAGTTAAAAATTATTTGGTCTTTTGCTTCTTCAAAAGTTAACTGTTTTTCTGGGTATTTTCGTTCTATTTTTAAAAGGGCATATGTACCGTTTTGCGAATCATACAGAAGAGGCGTTGTAATAAATCCTGGAGGATTGCTTTTTACAGTTTGTACAAGCGAATTTGAATCATCTTTAAGGTTTATTCTCATAGAGGTAGCTGACTCGGTTTGTTCGAATACTTCATCATATGTGTAATAACCTTCAATAATACGATTGTATGTGTAAGAAGCATCTTCTGTGCTATTGAATATAATCAGCTTTATATCAGCCGCAGGATCTGATTTATAGATGGCTTTGTTATTTTGATATTCCACTATCATTTCTTCGTCGGTTATTTCTGTTTCTTGAATAATTTTGGTATAAAGTGCGGAGATAGAATTGTTGTATAATGTTAAATAATACGCATCCTCTAAATAATTTGTTTTTGAGGTGTAACCTAAAGCAAGAAGATAATTATCAATTTCTTCGTCAGGTATTCCAACGTCTTTAAAGGTTTTAGAAAAGTTTTCTTCGATGTTATTCCACGTTTGTTGGCGCTGTAAATCTATGTTTTTTTGCTCGACGAATTGTATAAAAAGAACTTGATTGACGATCTTTAAAGCTTGATCCTGCAAATAGGTGTTCATGAGATCAACACCTGTAGCTGTTCTGGTTAAAACAGAATAAAACTCGGGATAGGAATTATAAATATCCGATAAAAGATATACTATCTTAGATCTTGATGTTAAAAGTTCTTCACTGAGTGTTTCATCGTTAATTTTTGCAAAGGTTGATTGTTCCAAGGGTTGATAGATTATTTCAGGATAAAGAAGAGTTGAAATAAGAAAAGCAAAAAGTAACAATAACTGAGCTCTTTTCCTCACTATGTTTGCCTCCTCATAAAATTCCTTCTTCGATGAATCT
>NZ_JALY01000280.1:0-1777 GCF_002924615.1 Petrotoga halophila DSM 16923
GTTGAAGGGTCACAAGATACATAGATTATCCCTTTTTCTGCCATAGAAGATAGTAATTGGATCTCTTTCTTTTCCAAACCTTTTCTTGGGGGATCTAAGATGACATAGTCAAATCTTTTATCGGAATTTTTCATGAGATACGGTTTTGAACTTGCTAATATGAAATTAACGTTTTTAATAAAGTTTATATGAGAATTTGAGATCGCCGCTTTTACTGAAACTTTGGAGGTTTCAACGGATTCTATATGTTTAAAGAGCGGTAAAAAGTATATTGAAAATAGTCCAACACCAGAGTATAAGTCTAACATAGTGTCATCTTTTTGTGTGTTGTTTTTGAAATATTCTAATATGTGCCTTAATAGCTTTTGTGTAACATTGTAGTTGTTTTGAAAAAAAGCAGTTGGTGGAATTTGGAATTTAAAATCATCAAACTCCTCATTTAATACTCCTTCACCGAGAAGCGTTTTGTAAGGTCCCCGTAGTACAACGCTATCGGAACTGTTCATCAAGTGAATGAGTGAATAAGGATGGAAATTCTGTTGAAAAAACTGTTTTATCTCTTCTTCATAAGGCAAATACTCTGTGTTGGTAACTATAATAACCATCGTTTGATTTTTGGAAAAGGATCTTCGGATGACTAAATGTTTCAAGATTCCTTTTTTTGAGTTTTTGTCGTATATTTCGATATTCAATTTATTAACTAGTTCTCTGAATTTATTTCTTATGTTATCAAATAAATTAGGTGAGATTGGGCATGAGTAGATATCAAGAACCTTGTTTGAATTGGCAATATTTAAACCTAATTTTAAGTTATTATTTTTCTGAAAAGCGTATTCCATTCTGTTTCTGTAACCCCAGATTAAATCGCTTTCGATTATGTCATTCACAAGGGAACTATCTAACTTACCGATTCTTTCTAACTGTTCTTTTACTATCTCTGTTTTTGATTTTAGTTGGGATTGATAATCATAATCGAGCCATTGGCAACCTCCGCATTCAGGGAAGTGTTTGCATTTGGAGGATACCCTTTGATGGGATGGTTGTATGATTTCTTTTAGATCCGCAAATACTAAATTTTTATTCGTTCTTGTTGGAATAACGGAGACAAACTCTCCAGGGTAAACGTTGTTTACCATGTAGATTTTGCCGGCATAACGTGCCATGCCGTATCCACCGTAGACTAATTTTTCGATGACGATTTTTACTTCTTCATTATCCATCTAAATGCCTCCAAGATATGGAATTATCAGGGACCTGCGGTCCCTAGCCCAGCAAGGGGAGGGCTTCGCCCTGTAACCCATTTACGATTTTTCTACCAAAGAATTAAAGTGTTCCCCTCTTTCTTCATAATTTTTATATTTATCAAAACTTGCGCCAGCTGGTGAAAATACTACATTGTCTCCAACTTCACATATTTCACTTAGGTATAAGAATACTTCTTCTAAATTACTTTTGAAGATAAATTTGTGATTCAATGGGTATTTTTTGACTTCTTTTTCCATTTCTCCAAATACTAATACGGCTTTGGCATATGTTTTAAGTTCTTCAATTAGTGGTGTTAAGTCTTCATTTTTAGGAATTCCACTTAAGATTGCTATATAACTCTTTCCTCTGAAACTTTTGTAAGCGTTGTAAGCGGAGTGAGCGTTGGTTGCTTTTGAATCGTTGAAATAATTGACTCTGTTTTTGCTTTTTATCAGTTCTAACCTATACTTTAGTGGTTTGAAAGAGTTTATTGCTTCTTCGATAATTTTTTCAGAGATTCCAAGATTTAACG
>NZ_JALY01000326.1:0-2550 GCF_002924615.1 Petrotoga halophila DSM 16923
TCACCAACCTTTTCTACATCCGAATGAATAAAGCGTCCTTCTATATTATCTATTGTAGGAACAAATGGTGATCCACTCACTTCCACATATCTAAAACCATGGTAAGTAAATCGTGGTTCGTAGCTTTCTTTACCTTCGCCTTTTAGGATATATATATCTGTAGCTTCAGCTTTACGCAATGTATTAGTTTTTAAAGAGCCATCTTCATTGACTAGTTCGCTATGTCTTAGTTTTAATTGTGTACCTTTAGGACCAGATACATTAATTTTTACCCAACCTGTAAAGTTCTGACCAAAATCATATACGAATACACCTGGTTTTAGTGTGTACATTTTTATGGGTTTGAGAATTTTTGTGACTCTAATTGGTGGCATATTTTGGTATCTCAAATTTGGGCCTTCTGTAACTTCTACTTCTTCCCAATTTGAAGCATCAAAATGGTAAGTGCACCAATCTGGCATTTCTAATGTTCCGTCGTATTTTTCACCGTAATACATTCCATTTTCCTGCAACGGTCCATGAGATGAACCCCAACTTTCATCACTTAATATATATTCTTTTTCTCCATTTACGTATTCGAGCAATATTTGAATTATAAGTTTTGGTTTCGAATATCCAAATTGTTCTAAATGTCTTCCATTACCTAAAATCACTCCTACACAATTCTGCTCTGTAATAAAAGAAGTAATATTGTAAACATTAAACAAAGCTTCTTTGGAATATTCTGATTGTCCAGGATCAAGAACATTATTTCCTACTTTTTCTCCATTTAGATAAAGTTCATAGAACCCTAGCCCGCTAATATATGCTCTAGCACTCTGTACCTCATTTTTAATTTCAAATGTTTTTCTAAAATATGCAGCATGGTAGTGCTTGAATTTTTCTGTGCTAAAATCGCCTGCAGAATAGAAGGTTTTTAAATCTCTTTTTGTGATCCATTTTGCTTTCCAATCACTTTTATTCAAAGGTCCTGTTTCAAAAAAAGATGTTTTACTCCAAGTGCTTTCCTCTCCTTTTTCATCCCATATTTTAACTTTCCAGTAATACCTTTTGAAACTTTCCAATTCTTCACCGCTATAGTAGCAGTAATTATCTTCACTTTCAATTTTATGGGTATCCCATATATTTCCTTCATTTTGTTCAATGAGCTGTTGAGATGATGATATTAAAACTCGATAGGCACTTTGTTTTTTTCTCCTTTCACTGGTTTCAACTACCCACGACAGCCTGGGCCTTGTATCTTTTAAAGCTAAAGGATTTATAGCGTATGTTGTATACATATTTCTAACATCAATTTTCATATTGGTTTCTCCTTTTGATACAAAAAAATGTTTTTATCCTATTTCTCTCAGATGGCTAACAAATCAATTTAATATGCCGATTCTCTTTCCTTCACCATCTTCCAGTACTCATCACACTCCTTTAAGTATTTTATCGTATCCTCAGGTAATCCTTTTTCTTTTCTCACCTCCCTTAAGATTTCTCTTACATCTGTTTCGTAGGCTTCTTTTAAAGTTTCTTCTGACGCTACAACGTCATGATTTTCTTGAGCTTGTTTCAATTTTTCATAATCCACTAGTAGAGACTTTGCATAGGTGATTTGTAGATTATTTAAGGACTGTACTACTGCAGGGATTTTTGGTTTTACATTGTGACTTTGATCTAATACCAAGCTGATTTTTTGGTTTTGACTTTCCGCAGAAAGATCAAAAAATTTGTTGAGCTCAACGAAGATTAGAAATAATTCATACGGATTGAGAGAACCAACAGTTAAATCATCATCTGCGTATTTTCTTGAATTGAAGTGAAATCCACCTAACTTATTTTTTTGAGATAACAAAGAAACTATAAATTCAATGTTCGTTCCTTGGGGATGATGGCCTAAATCAACAAGTACCTTCATATTTTCACCTAATTCTTTCGACAACATATATGAAGTTCCCCAATCGAATAGTAGTGTTGAATAAAAGGCAGGTTCAAAGAATTTATATTCTAAAAGCATAGTCATATCTTTTTCTAAATGTTTTGTAATTTGTTTTAATGAATCTTCCAGTAATTCAAAAGATTTATTGAAATCAATCTGTCCAGGATAATTAGAACCATCTGGGATCCACATGGATAAAATTTTTGAATTTGTTTCTTTCATTATTTCTATACATTCAAAGGTTTGATCAATAGCTTTTTGCCTTATTTTTAAGTTAGAATTACTTAGTGAACCAAATAGGTAGTCTTCGTCTTCAAAATAATTTGGATTTACTGCACCTATTTTTACCCCTTTTTCTTCTGCGTACTCTTTTAAAACCTTATAATCTTCAACTTTGTCCCACGGTATATGTATTGCAACAGCAGATACAGCATCGGTTATTTTGTTTACAAATGCAGCGTCATCAATTTTTTCATAAACATTTCTGGCTTCACCAGGAATATGAAAAGCATGAAATCTTGTTCCAGATTTTCCAAACCCCCATGAGGGGACTTCTACTTTAAAATTTTTTATTTTTTCTTTTATCTCAGTTAACTCCATCATTGTTCCTCCTTGTTTCTTCTGAA
>NZ_JALY01000327.1:0-1632 GCF_002924615.1 Petrotoga halophila DSM 16923
TCACCAACCTTTTCTACATCTGAATGAACAAAACGTCCTTCTATATTATCTATTGTAGGAACAAATGGTGATCCACTCACTTCCACATATCTAAAACCATGGTAAGTAAATCGTGGTTCGTAGCTTTCTTTACCTTCGCCTTTTAGGATATATATATCTGTAGCTTCAGCTTTACGCAATGTATTATTTTTTAAAGAGCCATCTTCATTGACTAGTTCGCTATGTCTTAGTTTTAATTGCGTACCTTTAGGACCAGATACATTAATTTTTACCCAACCTGTAAAGTTCTGACCAAAATCATATACGAATACACCTGGTTTTAGGGTGTACATTTTTAGGGGTTTGAGAATTTTTGTAACCCTAATTGGTGGCATGTTTTGGTATCTCAAATTTGAGCCTTCTGTAACTTCTACTTCTTCCCAATTTGAAGCATCAAAATGGTAAGTGCACCAGCCTGGAATTTCTAATGTTCCGTCGTATTTTTCGCCGTAATATATTCCATTTTCCTGCAACGGTCCATGAGATGAACCCCAACTTTCGTCACTTAATATATATTCTTTTTCTCCGTTTACGTATTCGAGCAATATTTGAATTATAAGTTTTGGTTTCGAATATCCAAATTGTTCTAAATGTCTTCCGTTACCTAAAATCACTCCTACACAATTCTGCTCTGTAATAAAAGAAGTAATATTGTAAACATTAAACAAAGCTTCTTTGGAATATTCTGATTGTCCAGGATCAAGAACATTATTTCCTACTTTTTCTCCATTTAGATAAAGTTCGTAGAACCCTAGCCCACTAATATATGCTCTAGCACTCTGTACCTCATTTTTAATTTCAAATGTTTTTCTAAAATATGCAGCATGGTAGTGCTTGAATTTTTCTGTGCTAAAATCGCCTGCAGAATAGAAGGTTTTTAAATCTCTTTTTGTGATCCATTTTGCTTTCCAATCACTTTTACTCAAAGGTCCAGTTTCAAAAAAAGATACTTTACTCCAACTGCTTTCTTCCCCTTTTTCATCCCATATTTTAACTTTCCAGTAATACCTTTTGAAGCTTTCCAATTCTTCACCGCTATAGTAGCAGTAATTATCTTCACTTTCGATTTTATGAGTATCCCATATATTTCCTTCATCTTGTTCAATGAGTTGTTGAGATGATGATACTAAAACTCGATAGGCACTTTGTTTTTTTCTCCTTTCACTGGTTTCAACTACCCACGACAGCCTGGGCCTTGTATCTTTTAAAGCTAAAGGATTTATAGAATAATTAACTTTTGTACTTGCAATATAAAAATTCATTTTTTAACCTCCCTGGTATAATATGTTTATTATCTTTGCTTTTAGGAAATGTTTAAGTGTCTCCAACTTCTTTGAACCGTATCGTATGCACTGTAATATTTACCGTTGTATTCGAACTTTGCACCTTTTTTGAAATCCACATATATGTTGATTGTATTTCCTTGTTGCTCTATCTTTTCTATGTACCATGGATCTGTTATATTCAGTATCTGTTCAAAGAATTTTGGTAGCTCTTTTCTCATCTGGCATCACTCCTTGTGTATTTTTGTGTTTTCTTACATGATACCAGATTATTTAATCATTTGTTCATGTTTCATTTTTTCTACCCACA
>NZ_JALY01000127.1:0-22297 GCF_002924615.1 Petrotoga halophila DSM 16923
CGCAGCCCACCCATAAGGATAAAGATTTTTTATCTTTCGCCCTGGCAGCCCGCACCCATTAAGAACACAAAAGAGGCAAGGATCTGTGCCTCTTTTGTGTTTTGTAAAAATCTATGAAATTAAAATTCTACGCTGCCGAACCTTTCTTTCCTTTATCCATAAAACCAACTATCAAAGCAATAATACCAACGATAATGTCTATCCACGCATGCCAATTTGGCATGGTTGCAACACTAAAACCAGCAATAGCCATTATTACAAGGTAAATCCCAACAACTATCAACCATGGTTTAGACATACTACCCCCTCCTTATACACTCAACTTTAAGTAAAATCAGCCGATAAATTTACTAGGACTACAGTAAAAAATAAAACTTGAAGAAATTTATCAGCTTAAATACTAATAAAATGATAAGACTAATATGTTACAAATATAAAAACATTAGAATAATTTTAGTTTAACTACGAAAATTATTATACTTTTAAAGTCTTCTTATTTGTGATACAATATCGAAAGTATGATAAAAATGCAAATTTGCACTTATTATGCAAGGAGGTCCCCTTGTGAAAAAAAATTATAAAATTCGATTCTTGTTATTACTATTTATCTTGTCTGGGATTTATTCTTCAGCCTCTACTATCCTAATTTTAAATTCGTATAATCCAGGTTTATCTTGGTCAGATAAGGAATTAGAAGGGATATATTCAGTTTTAGAAGATGAAGAAAGTATAAATATATATGTTGAATATTTAGATAGCAAAAGGTTTGGAGACGATAATAGCTTAAACATATTCAAAGAATATTTTGAAAAAAAATTTAGTAATTTTACATTTGATGTCGTTATTGCGTTGGATAATAACGCCTTTGATTTTGTTTTATCCAATTACGAATCGCTTTTTTGGGGAACTCCTATAGTATATGCAGGGATCAACTACTATCAAGAATACGATTTAAGTAAATTAGACTTTGTAAGTGGCATTGTGGAGACTCATGATATAAAAGAAACGTTAGAATTAGCTCTAAATCTTCATCCAAATATAGAGAATATTTATGTGATTGTTGATAATCAGACTAAAACCGGGGAACTTTTCAAGCAAGAAGTGGAAAATGATGTAATACCTAATTTTGAGAATACTAATTTTATCTTTCTAAGCGATTCATTGAATCAAATAAAGCAAGAGCTCGATGCACCATTACAAAACTCAATAGTGCTCCTTTTGGCTTTTAGTAAAGATATTTATGGGAATTTTTATGATTATACACAAGTAGAACAATATATGGGACAATTTGATAAACTTCCTATTTATACTACCTCAAGCGTGTATATGGGCAACAATGTTGTAGGAGGTAAAATTACCAGCGCATACGATCAAGGGCGGAAAGCTGGAGAGATAGCAATAGACTTATTAAGCGGAGTTGATATTAAAGAGTTGCCAAGAATTTACTTCCCAGATAATAAATACGTTTTTAACTTTCCTGCCTTAGAAAGATTTGGTATTTCAATCAAGAGCCTACCAGTAAATTCAACAATCCAGAACAAACCTCCTTCTTTTTATGAAAATTACCCTATTATTTTTTGGATAATAATGATTCTAGTGCCTTTTTCCATTATATTTATATATATTCTAAGAGAAGATAATTTAAAACTTCACTCTCTTTTGAATGAATTAAATGAGGCAAAGGAAGAAGCTCAAAGTTATAATGAAGAACTTACCGCAGCAAATGAACAATTAACCTCCTACAACGAAGAGTTGATGTCACAAAATGAGGAAATACAGAGTAATTATCAGGAGATTGAACAACTTAATAATAAAATAATTCATCTGTTGGAAATTATATCCGAAGTTGAAAACGAAGAAGTAAAAGAGGAAGATTTCTTCCAGAAATTTTTAAATACTTTAATCATAGAAATTCCAGAAGCTGATTATGGTAGTGTTTCTATAATAGAGGGAGATAGTTGGAGATTTTTAGTAACGTTGGGTCATGATATTAATGGTCTAAAAAGTTTAAATCTTAAAAAAAGTTATGCAGTGCGTTTGGAAAAAGCAACAGTATTTGATAATATACAAACCGTAAATGAAAAAACAATGCCTGAAGATGTAGCAAATTTAATGTCCAAATTTACCAAACCAGTAAAATCTACTCTACTGAAAGCAATAAAAATAGATGAAAATCGATATTTAGATATTTCACTTGATATTAAAAGTGGTAGCGATGAGAATTTTTCTGAAGAATCCGTTAGATTTTTTGATTCATTGTTAAATGTGGCAAAAATGTTTTTTGTCAACAGATTAAGAACGCAAGAGGTAAAAAATGCTTATGCAACCTTTGCAAGTAAACTTTCTATATTGGCAGAATCACACGATGAAAACAGTAAGAAACATATCTACCGTGTAAGTGAATTATCTGCATTTTTTGCAGAAAAATTAGGTTTCCCCAAAGAACACGTTGAAAAAATAAGAGATTTTTCTCCACTTCACGATGTGGGGAAACTTTTTATTCCTGCCGAGATTCTTAATAAACCTGGTAAACTTAATGAACAAGAATGGGAAGAAGTGAGGAAACATCCACTATATGCCGATAATTTGTTGGATGATCCATATTTTGAAACAGCAAGAAAAATTGCCCTTTACCATCACGAACATTACGATGGCTCTGGGTATCCCTTTAGATTAAGGGGTGAGCTGATTCCCATTGAGGCTCAGATCGTTGGCTTGGTAGATGTATACGATGCATTAAGATCAAAAAGAAGTTATAAAGCAGCTTTTTCACATAGGGAAGCCATTGACATATTGTTAAATGGGGATCACAGGACAAAACCAGATCATTTTAACCCAAGACTCTTAGAAATATTGAAAAGATACGAAAAAGAAATAGAGGAAATGTATAAAAAATATGAAGAATAAAAAACAAATTTTAATTGGAGGCCCTAAAATGGAAAACTCAAAAATAGACTCAAAAACAAAAAAACATTTATTAAATTTCCAAAAGGCTGAGTTAACGGAACATATGATTTATAAGAGATTAGCTGATTCTACTAAAGATACTAAAAATAAAAAAGTCCTAGAAAGCATAGCAAACGAAGAGTTAAAACACCACGATTTTTGGAAAAGTTATACGAACGAAGATGTGAAACCAAATTACATAAAAGTCTTGTTCTATTTCATTCTTTCTAAAATACTTGGGTTAACCTTCAGTTTGAAGCTCATGGAAAATGGTGAAGAAAGGGCTCAGATTTCCTATGAGGATATTTCCAGTGTAGTCCCCGAAGCAAAACAAATTGAAGAAGAAGAAGATAAGCATGAACGAGAACTTTTAGGAATGATAGAAGAAGAAAGACTGAATTACGTGGGGTCGATTGTGCTTGGTTTAAACGATGCGTTAGTCGAATTGACTGGTGCATTAGCAGGTTTGACTTTTGCCCTTCAAAACGGAATAATAATAGCTACATCTGGATTAATAACTGGGATAGCCGCATCATTGTCAATGGCGGCATCCGAGTATCTATCAAAAAGAGCCGAAAACGATGAAAGAGCATTAAAATCAGCAGCTTACACAGGAATCGCATATATAATCACGGTATTTTTTTTAATCCTTCCTTATTTGTTAATGCCCAATAATTATTTTTTAAGTTTAATTATAACTTTACTAACAGCTGTTATAATAATATTGATTTTCAATTTTTATATTTCTGTTGCCAAAGATTTAAGCTTCAAAAGTAGATTTCTTGAAATGGCGGGTATAAGTTTGGGTGTTGCAGGATTAACGTTTTTTATAGGTTTCCTAGTTAGAATCACCTTGGGCGTTTCAATTTAATTCGATACATATTTTAAAGGGGGAGTTTGCATTGAAAAGAATCAGTACCAAGATTATTTTATCTTCTGCTTTGTTAGTGATTGCAGTGGTAACCGTTATAAGTCTTGTATCAATTTTCAGATCCACTGCTCTTTTAGAAGAATATTCACTAAACGGAGTGGAAAATTTAACTGCGAGCGTTGCATCTGATCTAGGTTCACAAATAAGTATTATTGAAATAGTAGTGGATAATTATAGCGATTCTGCCTTTTTGGGATTTGATCCTTTTATAGCGAGTTTTTCAAATGCTGAAGTGATAAAGTTTTTAGATAGAGCTAAGGATGTACCCCAAAATTTTTCGCAAAAAATAGAAGGTAACTCAACCTCATTCATAGTTTTCAATCCAGATATGTTAAGGACAAAAGAATTGTATTCCCTTTACTACATTGAGGGTGAAGATAAAAGTTTAGAAAATGAATATATAAAATTAGACGATACTTTTAACCCAGAAAATAAAAAATATCAGTGGTTTTTTGAAGCAAGAGACAAAGGTGAAGGTGTTTGGACCGATATATACTTTGATGAATATTTACAGACAAATGTAATCACTTATTCTGTTCCTTATTACGATCCAGAAGATGGAACTTTTGTTGGTGTTGCTGGGATGAGTTTTCCCTTGGAATATTTTGCCAACCTCATTCAAAAAGATTTAGGATACCAAAAAGCATATGCGTACTTAGTGGATGATAATTTTAATGTAATTTTCCATCCTCTTTATGACTCTGGAAAGAGTATAGAAGATGAAATAACGGATTACTTAGAAACCATAAGCTCAAGTACAGAAGGGACTTTTGTAGAAAGATTAAATGGTGAAGGGTTCTTAACGAGTTATTCTAAGCTATCCAATGGCTGGATTTTGTTCCTAAATTTACCCGAGAGTGAAATATACAGTGAGATAAATAGTTTAACGCTTCTTATAATCCTAATAACCGTTGTGGGAGTTGTTATAGCAATTGTAGTTGCCTACTTTGTTGGAAAAGGTATCTCAAAACCAATAAAAGATTTTTCAAACGTATTATTGAAATTCGGAGAAGGGAATTTGGATGTAGAATTCGAAAGTAAATCCAAAGACGAAGTGGGAGAAATGGCTAAATCGTTTAGTAAGATGCGAGATAACTTAAAAGAAACGATTGAAAGTATAAAAGATGTTTCTGAAAGAGTTGAAACATCTTCAAAGGAATTAAAAGAAGCCTCACAAAAATTCAAAAAGTCGGCAGAAGAAGTTCTCGACGAAGCAAAAAATATAGAGTTAATTTCGGAAGATAGTGCCTCATCTGTCGAAGAGATCACATCCGGTATTGAAGAAATTGCCTCTTCAGCACAAAGTTTATCTTCTGCTGCACAAGAGTTATCCAATTCAGCTGAAATGACACAAAGCCAAGCTAACAAAGGAATGAAAAGTATTCACAATATAGTAAAGAAAATAGAAGTTGGTGTAGAGCAATCCAAAGAAGCAGAAGAAAATGTTTCAAAACTTTTGGAAAAAGCAGAAAATATTGGAAATATTATTCAAACTATAAATTCCATAACTGAACAGACGAATCTGTTAGCACTGAACGCAGCAATAGAAGCAGCAAGAGCGGGAGAAGCGGGAAGAGGATTTGCCGTTGTAGCCGATGAAATAAGAAAATTAGCAGAAGAAAGCGGTAAAGCAACGGACGAAATCGGCAACATTTTAGAGGATCTGAAAAAAAGTACCAACAATGTAAACGACGTAACCAATAAAACCGTAAATACTATTGCAGAAATAAACGATGAAGCCCTCAAGGTTCGAGAACAATTTGAAGGCATATTAAATGAGATAAATGGAATGATTTCAGGGGTGGAAAACGTAACTGCTAGTTCGCAAGAACAAAGTGCAAGTACGCAAGAAATGAGTTCTTCAATGGAAAGAATAGCTAGAACAGTGAATGAAACCAGCGAAAAAATTAAAGAAATTAAGATGTTGATGCAAAATCAGTCTGAAAACGCTGGTTCACTTAATGAAAGAGCTCAAGAATTAGAAAAACTTTCTCAAAATCTCAACTCAGCCATTTCAAAATTCAAAATGAGTGTTGAATAAGATATCTTAGAAATAAATGTGGGCGGGAAGCGGAGCAAAGGGGTAAAGTCTCCTTTATCCTCATGGGTGGGAAGCGGGGCGAAGGAGCGATGTATACAAAGTTTTAGAGTTTCTAAAGGCTAAACAGAAAACAAGAGGGAGGAAATAAAATAAAGAAGTTATCAATTATCCTCAACTTTTTGATTTTAGTTACTTTATTCACCTTTGGAGAAACAACGATAAGGGTAAAAAGTCCTTTAGATGTTTATACTGAAATCTATGAAACTGTGCCTTTTTATCGATTTGTAAACTCTACAGAAGGAATAGGGCAAGATTATATCAAAAAATTACTTTCAACGACGTTAGAATCTACGAATACAAATATTCAGAATTTTTTAAATGCTCCGATGGTATTTTATTCAGATAAAAACTATACGGTCGGTGAATTATTTAATCCGAACTATTTTAACCTTCTATTTGACATGATCGTTAATTCGAAAAGTATTGGCATATACTCTGCCGAATACGAAGTTTTCGATGAAATCTTTACAAAGATCTTTGGTGCTAATAAAGTAAGCGATGACCTATACACCTTAGAAGAAAAAAATTTTGCTGTTCAAAAAAATAATGAGGGCATCTTTCTGAACATGGAACCGACAACCTATAATAATTCAAAGGGTTTAGTATCTGGCTCGCTGGAAAATATCTTAAATGAAAATAAACGTTGGGATTTTTACGTTACCGTTGAATCGAGAACCTTAAAGGCAACATTTGAGTCTAAAGATTATAGAGGTACCAAGAAAAATTTTGATTCGACACTTTTGGAAAACAAGAAATTGTTTGGAGAATTTTTGAATACACAAAAGTTGGACAAAACTAGTTTCAAAACGTATTCTGAAAAATTTTTAACCCCTTTGGACGAGGAAAGCATAAATGTTATAGGATTTATCGCCAATATTATCAAAGAAGAAGAGTTTATAGCCGTTAGTTCACAAAGCATAAGTAATAACGAACTAAACTTATTCTTTGAAGCATCAATTGATACTTCAAAGCTCAAAGAATTTGCAGAAGCACGAAATCTGGAAGAAGGAAAGATTGGAACTTATAATTATTATCTTTGGTCTAATCAAAGTGTAGAAAACCAAGTTTACCTTTATTTTGTAGAAGATGAATTCATATTTTCAAACGTTTTACCCGATAAGATGAACGTGTATTTGTCAGAAATATCCCGATTTAAAAACACAAAATATTATGGAGAAATTGAAAGAAAAGAAGGACTCGATAATCTATTAATCTTAGATATTTCAAATTACTTATCAAAGAATTTTTATGGTTCTTTAGATAGCTGGTTAATAAAAGAAGAATACGATAATGATGGGATGTATACAGTAGAAATAAAAATAAGATAAAAAAATTATAGTTTAGAAAGTTTGATTCGAAAGGAGTGCATTATTTATGCTTTTTGGACTGATAGACAAGAATAAAAGTTTACTTAAAAAATATTCAAAGATCGCAAATAAAATAAATGAATTGGAAGAAAGCGTGAAATCTCTCAGCGACACTGAATTATCTGGTAAGACCTTGGAATTTAAAAACAGGTTAAAACAAGGTGAGAGTTTGGATGATATCTTACCCGAAGCCTTTGCTGTCGTAAGAGAAGCCTCACGAAGAACAGTAGGCATGCGGCATTTCGATGTACAGTTAATGGGAGGCATAGCTTTACATGAGGGTAAGATAACCGAGATGAAAACTGGGGAAGGAAAGACTTTAGTTGCAACCCTTCCAATATATCTAAATGCCTTAACAGGAAAAAATGTTCATCTGGCTACACATAATGATTATCTGGCTAAAAGAGATGCGAATTGGATGGGACCGGTTTATGAGTATCTAGGTTTGAGCGTAGGATACATTCAAGCCAACATGGACAAAGAAGATAGAAAAAAAGCGTATCAAGCTGATATAACTTACGGAACTGCTAATGAGTTTGGATTTGATTATTTAAGGGATAATTTAGTTTACGAAAATACCGACAAAGTTCAAAGAGGCCATTACTTTACAATAGTTGATGAAGCTGACTCCATTTTGATAGATGAAGCAAGGACACCGTTAATCATTTCGGGTCCTTCGGATACTCCCTCCGAACTTTACAGAAGATTTGCCTCTTTGGCGAAGAGATTCATAGTCGAAAAAGATTACACTATCGATGAAAAACAAAAGACTTTGGCATTAACTGAAGAAGGGATAAGCAAGGCAGAAAAACTGTTATCCGTCGATAATTTATACGATCCAAGCAACATTAAGTATTTGTTTCATCTTTTGAACGCCTTAAAAGCAATAAATTTTTTCAAAAGAGATAAAGATTATATCGTTCGCGATGGAGAAGTTGTCATCGTTGATGAATTTACAGGAAGATTATTACCTGGAAGAAGGTATTCGGAAGGATTACACCAGGCTATAGAAGCAAAAGAAGGAGTAAAAATAAAAGAAGAGAGTGTAACCTTTGCCACAATAACTTTCCAAAATTATTTTAGGATGTACGAAAAATTATCAGGTATGACTGGAACTGCGAAAACTGAGGAAGACGAGTTCAAAGCGATCTACAACACGGAAGTTGTTGTTATCCCTACCAACGAACCTGTTATTAGGGAAGATAAAAACGATTTAATTTTTAAAACCCAAAAAGAAAAATATCAATCAATAATTGATGAAATAGAAAAGCGTAACCAAAAAGGTCAACCCGTATTAGTTGGAACTACATCCATTGAAAACAGTGAAATCATAAGTGAACTACTGAAAAAAAGAGGAATAAAGCATGAAGTTTTGAATGCAAAATACCACGAACGGGAAGCAGAAATTATCGCTCATGCAGGAGAAAAAAACGCCGTTACCATAGCCACGAATATGGCGGGTAGAGGTACCGATATTAAATTGGGAGAAGGGGTCAAAGAGCTTGGAGGTCTTTTTGTTTTAGGTACAGAAAGACATGAAAGCAGAAGAATAGACAACCAATTAATAGGAAGATCTGGTAGACAAGGGGATCCTGGTGAATCAAGATTTATTATCTCTTTTGAGGATGATGTATTACGATTGTTCGGTGGGGACAGAATGAAAAACATGATGACCGCCTTAAAAATAGAAGAAGGTCAACCCATTGAACATAAAATGCTCAGTAAAGTTATTCGGGATGCACAAAAGAAAATTGAAGGAATACACTTCTCGATAAGAAAAAGATTGTACGAATTCGACTCTGTAATGGACAAACAAAGATCTGTAATATACAACCATAGGGATTGGATCCTTGAACAAGGCAACTATGATGATCACATAAAAGAAATCTTTACGGATGTTGTGGAAAGAATAGTGGAATCCTCATGGGACGAAGTTGAAGAAAAATACAACAAAAGTAGTATTTCAGAAAAGTTGAAACAATATTTAATAATTTCTGACATAAAGGGGAACACGCGTGAGGAAATAGAGGATGAAATTTTTGATTTACTTTGGAAAAGATATCAATACAAAAAAGAAGAGTTTGGAGAAGATTTTAATAAAGTCGCAAAATTTGTTATGTTAAGAATAATAGATGAAAAATGGAGGCACCATTTAGATTCTATCGAAGCGCTAAAGGAAGCTGTAGGATTAAGATCGTATGGTCAAAAAGACCCTGTTATGGAATTTAAAAAAGAATCGTATATACTTTTTGACCAGATGGTTGACAGTATATATGACGAAATAGTCAATTATTTAATGAGAATAGCAAAAGTAGTTCCAGAAAAAGAAGAAAGGGAAGCAAAAAGAATATACGCCAGCTTGAACTTTGTACATAACAACGTATCAGCGGTTGATGAATCGAACGATAATGGGAGATCTAAAAGTAAAAATATCACTAAACCATCCAACAAGATTAAAAAAAGGTATAAAGTTAAGAGATAGTAATTGAAACCATTTTTAAGAGGTGATCAGATGATAGAGTACGAAACGAAGGTTAAAATAGATGAATTGAAAGAAAATTTTGAGGATTTAAAAGGAATTTTTGATATAGATAAAGCAGAAGAAGAAGTTAAAAAACTTGACAAAGAAATGATGGAGCCAAACTTTTGGAATGATCAGAATAGAGCCAAAAAGGTCTCCAAAATGGCACAAAATTTAAAAGATGAAATAGATGAATTCAAAAAATTGGAGAACGATTTTGAGGAATTAGAAATAGCGGTTGAATTATCAGAGGATGATCCCTCGATGAACGTCCAAGTTGAAACGATTTTAAAAGTAATTGAAAAAAAGATAGGTTCCTTTCGATTAAGAATGCTTTTATCTGAAGAATATGATGACGCAAATGCCTTTATTAGTCTACATCCTGGTGCAGGAGGAACGGAGTCACAGGATTGGGCATCTATGCTATTGAGGATGTACACTCGATGGGCAGATAAAAATAATTATAACATTGAAACGATAGACTTTCAAGAAGGAGACGAGGCTGGAATAAAAAGCGCAACCATAAAAATTTCAGGTCCCTATGTTTACGGTAAATTAAAGTATGAAAGCGGTGTACATCGACTAGTAAGAATATCTCCATTCGACGCCAATGGAAGAAGGCACACTTCTTTTGCTTCGATATCCGTGATGCCAGAATTTGATGAAAATGTTGAGATAGAAATAAATCCAGACGATCTGAAAATAGATACATATAGATCAGGTGGAGCAGGTGGCCAACATGTTAATAAAACCGATTCAGCAGTTAGGATTACTCACTTACCAACAGGTATAGTGGTAGCGGTACAAAACGAGCGTTCACAACATCAAAACAAAGCCACCGCTTTAAAAATCCTAAAGGCAAAACTATATGAGTTAGAACATCAAAAAAAACTAGAAGAAAAATTAAAATTACGTGGTGAAGTAAAGGATATTTCCTGGGGTAATCAGATTAGATCATACGTTTTATATCCATACACTTTAGTTAAAGACCTAAGAACAGAGTATGAAACCTCTAACGCTCAAGCTGTTTTGGATGGGGAAATAGATGAATTCATAGAAGAAGAACTGTTATTCTTTGCGAAATATAAGTAAAAAAATTAATTTGTTTTTCAGCGAAAGAGGTGTATAATAATAGTAAGAAAATACGATGATTTTCATAAAAGTGTAATGATTGAGGAAGTCTTAGCCTATTTGATAACTGAAAAAAACGGTATTTATGTGGATTGCACCGCTGGTGAAGGTGGACATATAAAAGCTATTTTAGAATTCACTGATAAGATGGCTAGAATAATTGGAGTCGATGTGGATTATGAAGTATTGGAAATCGCAGAACAAAGGTTAAAAGACTTATCGGATAACGTAGTATTGATTAAATCATCTTATAAAGATATAGATATGGTTTTGAGGGGTTTAGGCATTGATAAAGTGGATGGTTTTTTAATGGATTTGGGGGTTTCTACCTTTCAGTTAAAAGGTGAAAACAGAGGGTTTTCTTTTACTAAAGACGAACCGTTAGACATGAGAATGGATAACCAGGCGAAAAAAGATGCAGCGTACATAGTTAATAATTATTCACAAGAAGACCTCAGACGCATCATTTTTGAGTATGGAGAAGAAAAAAGGTTTGCTTACAGTATTTCAAAAAGCATTATAAAAAACAGACCTATAAATACAACACAAGAGCTAGTGAACGCTATAAGAAAAGGACTACCTATCTCCCAAGTTCACGAAAGACGCAGACATTTTGCCACCAAAACTTTTCAAGCTTTGAGAATAGAAGTTAATGAAGAATTAAAAAATATCGAAGAAACCCTTGCTAAATTTGAAAATTTTTTAAAGGTTGGAGCAAGAGTAGCTGTAATAACCTTTCATTCACTGGAAGATAGGATTGTCAAAAATTTTTTCAAAAATAATGAAAAATATGATTTTCTCACTCCCAAACCTATTTTACCTTCGCAAGAAGAAATTAAACGCAATCCAAGAAGCAGGAGTGCCAAATTGAGAGTGGCTGAGTATATAGGGGTTTAAAGAATGACAAGAGTTAGGGGGAGTTTTTATGGAAAGAAATGTGTACGCAAAAAGCAAAGGTATAGAAAAGACTAAATCTAAAGTTAAATCTCTCGATATTGTTATAGTCATCTTAGTTTTCTTAGCCTTCTTAACAGTCAGCATTTGGCTTACTATCTTTCTTAACTTTGGTAAAAATATTGAGAATTATAAATCCATAATAGCCCAATCCCAGATGGAGCTTAACAATATGGAATCACAGATATCTGCCTTAGATAGCCAAATAGACAAATATATCGAGATCTTAAATATTATGGAGAAATAATCGACTTATGAAACACAAATGGTTAATCTTCACCTTTCTTTTTCTTTCAGGATATGTTTTTCTTATTATCCTTACTTTTGTGTATAATAACTCTCTGGCACAGGACTTTAACGAATTTTCAGCTTCATTAGAAAACAATAAATATTCACAACTTGTGGATTCTAATGGAAATATGATTGTATATAACCAAGAAAAATATGAGGCCTGGATAGATTTAGGTTTTATGAAATCACAAAACGACTTTAAAAAAAACAAATATTTACTGAATCAAAGGTTCAGTGACGACGAAATAGAAAACATAAAATTTTTAAAATGGGGAACTTATGATACTTATGAACAAGCTTATATCGATCTGGGAATTTTAAACAAATACTCTAGAATATACCCTGTCACTCAACGTGTTTACAATGAATTATTTTCTCTTGATTTACTAATTGGAAAAACAGATAAAACCACATATGGAATCGAACCTTTTTTATTAGATAATGGTGTTTTAAATAGTCAAAAAACAACAAGTTTAAGTATAGATTTGAAAATGCAACAAATAGCATATGAAGAACTTCTAAATACTGTAAAAAAAGAATCCGCAGAAGGCGGAGTTATTGTTATTATGGAGAGTAAAACAGGTAAAATTAAATCGAGTGTTTCACTTTATCCATGGAATATTGCTTATATGGGGTATATAGAACCAGGTTCTACACTTAAACCACTATTAATCTCTACAGCGCTCGATGAACATATAATAAATCCTAACGATAAATTTTATTCTGGCTACGAATACTACCCTACAGGCAAAAAAAACTTTAAGGTGACCGAATCCCAAGGCTATGGAATGGGAGAAATCGGGCTCAAAGAAACTCTATCCTATTCCTCAAATATAGCGATAGCACAGATAATGGGAAAAGTACTTGAAGAATTTTCTAATCAATGGCTTTATCAGAAACTTTTAACCTATGGTTTTGGGAAAAAAACAGGGATAGAATTCAAAGGCGAAGTCAACGGAGTAGTCCCTTATCCGGATGATTGGTATGAAATAACCCCTTTTCAGATTGCTTTAGGTCAAGGGATTGGGATTACACCTATACAGTTAGTATCAGCTTTCAACATAATTCCTAACGGTGGAAAGCATGTACAACCAACTTTTTTAGAAGAAAAAGAAATCTTAGAAAGACAAGTTATATCTGAACCTACTGCTAAAATGGTAAAAGATTGGTTGAGTTATACAGTCATAGAAGGAACTGCACAAAAAGCCTATAAGGAAGGTTTAAGAATAGGTGGAAAGACTGGTACAGCCCAAAAGGCGGAAAGCGGCATAGGGTACGTTGAAGGTAGCTATTATTCGTTGTTTGTTGGTTTTTATCCTGTTGTTGATCCCATATATACTGCTGTAGTTGTTATCGATAATCCTAAAGAAGAATTTTATGGTGGAGAAGTAGCTGCACCCGTTTTAACTAACATTTTTTATAGATACGCCAAAGAAAATAGCACTCTTGCTGACCAAAAAGTTTTTTATAAAGATATTATGCCAGATTTGATTGGTTATCCTATAACCGAAGCTTACAACGTCCTGTTGAACTTAGGAATAAAAGAAAATAATGTAATAATCACTGGTAATGGGGACACCGTTGTTTCACAATCTATCCCACCATATAAGTATCTAAATGATCAAGAAGTCATTCAACTTCACACAATCGACTGAAGGAGAGTTAACGTTGCAAAAAATATTAATATTGGGAAACTCTACTATACAAAAAAGGATTAGAATTGAAGAAATTATTAAGAAATCCCCAAACGCTGAAATAGTTACCTTATCGCCAGAAAATTATGTAAATGAAGACATCAACAACCTTTTCACTATGGGGAGTATCTTTTCCACAAACAGAATCATAGTAATTACAGATTTCAATTCTTTTAAAATCCCCTATCAAGAAAAGATATCTTCCTTACTGAAACATTATGAAAATACTTTTGAAGGCACACTCATTTTGGATATTCAAAAGGAAAATAAATATCTAAAAGAAATAAATTTTGATAAAAAAATAGAGACAATGATTCCTCCCCCTTGGAAAGATGAACTGTGGATAGAAATGCTTAAAGATTTTGCAAACAAGTTAAGCAAACAATTAAATGATGAAACAGCCGAGAAAATAATACAATTTGTTGGAAAAAACGAGGATTTGCTGTATGAGGAAATTAAAAAACTCTCCATATATTCCGATACGGAAATTATATCGCTCAAAGACGTGGAAGATGTTTCTACTTATTTTTCTACAGCGAATTACGAAGAACTTTGCTATGATTTAGCAACAAAGAAATTATCAAATTCACTAATAAAGCTGCAATTGATGGTAAAATCTTCTTTATTTTCCCCAATTGGTTTAGCAAATTATTTATATAAATACTTTTTGGATCTATATGCTGTGATACTGAATGGTGAAAGAAAGACAAATTACAATTGGTCTGAAATCGTAAAAATCAGCAAAGAGATCATGGTTTCACGGCAAAGAGTAGCTTCCTTCTTAGGGTTCAATTTTAAAAACGACAAAGTAAAAAAAATTAATATTGAGAAACTCTACTCTCCTACTTCTATAGAAAAAATAATAATATATATAGAAGAATTGGATAGATCCTTAAAAACAGGTGGTGAACCAAAAGTACTCTTCCCAAAATTATTTGAAGAAATATGTTTAGGGGACCTATAATTAACACTTATCTACAATACTACTTATGGATTGAGGTATTTTTATCACAAAAGTTGTCCCTTTACCTAATTTTGATTTTACATCTATACTTCCTTTGAGCATTTCAAGATTCTTTTTTACAATTGCTAAACCCAAACCGCTTCCCGGCTTATCTTTAGAAACTCTAAAAAATGGTCTAAATATGTCTTTTAACTTATCTTCTGGAATCCCAGACCCTGTATCTTTTACCTCGATTACAAAATGTTTTGTATGACTTTCGTAACCTATACGGATATCTATTGAACCTTCTGTGGTGTATTTCATTGCGTTTCCTATTACGTTTACTAAGATTTGATTTAATTTAGTTTCATCCGTTTCAATATCTACCGGAATATCAACGGGAAAATTAACGTTTATTTCAACATCAGGGGATGCTGTGGGCTCTAACATTGATAAAACCTCATACAACAACTTTTTTAAATTTAATTTTTCTAAATTCAATCTCTTCTCTCTATTCAATTTGTTGAAAGTTGAAATATCGTCTAAAAGTGCGTTCATATGCTTAGCAGAAAATAGCATCTTTTTTACTATATTTTTTATCTCCTCTTCCTTTAAATCTTCATTGTTCAATATAGTTTCAGCAAATCCTATAATCGAAGTCAAAGGTGTTCTCAACTCATGACTAATAAAACTCAAATAATTAGAATTCGTTTCTACTGTTTCTTTTTCTGAATCCCGTAAGATTTTCAAAGTCAAAAATATAGATGCTAAATTGCTGAACATTCTAAGCATTTTTTTTGAATTATCATCGAAAGAGTCAACATGGAAGCTGTCTATATATATATGCCCGATTACACTGTCTTTATTTTTTAAAGCGGAAATCAAAGTTACCATTTGGTTTGTTTCTTTATGCAATTTTTTGCTGATTTTGTACAAATCGGTTTCAGGGGAATTGTAATCCAAAATATTCTGGACCTCTATTAAATCTGTATCCATATGGTTACTTACGTATGATTCGTTGAAAGGAACAACCATTTCTTTAATTAAATCTTCATCGTAACCAATTCCAACTATAGCTTCATATAATGCTCCCCTAATTAGCCAAATAGAACCACATTCAGCTTCGGGTATGATCTTTATAGCAATTTTTAATAGCTTTGTTAGGAAACCTTTTTCGCTTTCATCCCAATTTATTTCTTGTAAAAGATCTACCATTTCTTGAAAAGTTTCCATAAAAAATTCTTTTTCAATTTCTTTTTGCATCTTAATATTATTCCTCCCCCTCATCAATTTTGTAAACCATCTGTCACCTCTATTGTATCACAAATTAAACAATTAGAGTATTAATTATTCAAAAATAATAATATGCCCCAAACTTTAAAAATAACTTAAAAAAAGGCGAACATTTAACGTTCGCCTTTTTAAAAATATGGCGGGGACGACGGGACTCGAACCCGCGAGCACCGGTGTGACAGACCGGCATGATAACCAGCTTCACTACGTCCCCATCTTCTGCTCAATTATTTTATCACAAAACTTTCACTTTGTAAAGCCCCCCACGGTAGGTAGTTGACATTTTTGAAATTATATAGTAAAATAAAAAATGGAGGGCAGAATGATTCACGTGCGCGTCAGGGCGCTTGGCACTTTAATAGTGCGAAATTCCGCATTAAGTCGGATATTATATTTTTTTGAAAATCAGGCCCTCCATTTTTGACCCCAAAATTGGGGTTTTTTGCATGTATTGTCAATAACGAAGTCAATTGCCGGTGTAGCTCAACGGAAGAGCGGCTCATTCGTAATGAGTAGGTTGGGGGTTCAAATCCCTTCACCGGCTCCATAATATTTTTTAGTATTTTAAGCGTCTTAAGACGCTGTTTTGTTTTTATAGGTATTACCAGATTTAATTTTGGAAGGAGAAGAGGACGTGATACTCCAAGATTTTGAGAAAAAAATATTTAAATTTATAAGAGACTATAAAATTTTTAACAAATATGATAAAATTCTATTAGGAGTTTCCGGTGGAAAAGATTCAATGTCTTTGCTTCATGTTATGTCAAAATTATCGAAAACTATGGGATTTGAAATATCTGTAGCCCATTTAAACCATTGTATGAGAGAAGAAGCCGATAGTGACGAATCTTTTGTGAGGCAAACATGTGAGAAACTAAAGGTACCTTTTTTTTCAAAAAAAGTGGATGTTTTTACATACTCAAAAAAAAACAAGGTAGGCGTTGAAGTAGCGGGAAGAAATTTAAGATATGAATTTTTTTATGAAACATTAAGAAGATTAAGTTATAATAAAATAGCAACCGCCCATCATATGGATGATTTATTTGAAACAATGATTTACAGAATTTTGAGAGGGACCGGAATATATGGATTAGGCGGCCTAATTCCTATAGAAGAAGAAATAACAAAACCAATGTTATGTGTTGACTTGGAAGAAATCAAAAATTATGTTACAATTAATAATATAGAGTATGTGGAAGATAAGTACAATTATTCTTTAGATTATGCTAGAAATAAAATAAGATATGAAATCACTCCTTTATTTAAGAAGATCAACCCAAGGTACAAGGAAAGTTTCTTCCGACTTGCAAAAATCATATGGGGTTACAGAGAAGAGGTTAAAAGAAAATTTGAAGAAAGAAGTGAGATAGGGAAAGACTCGTTAAAATTAAAATTAGAAAATGACTTTTTTGATGCCGAAATAATAAGAATAGCGTTTTTGAAGTTTAGTAAATACCCGCCAAATATGGAAGAAACAGAGAAAATTATAAAAATGCGCAATGGTGGAGTAAGAAAGATAAATGAAGTAAGTATAACGAAAAAATACGATTCTCTACTTGTTAAAATCTGAAATACTTCCAGAATTGAAAAAAGAGGAGGTCTATGTCTTGCAAAACAAAAGAAACCAACCTAGAGTTTTTTGGCTATTATTAATATATATAACAATAGGTATTCTTATATATGTTGGAGTAAACAGCCTTATCGGTACTCAAGATGTTTCAAAAATAGAATATAGTGAATTAGTTCAAATGTTGGAAGATAAAAAGATTGTTTCTTTAGAAATAGAAGACTCTGGTTATGCTAGAGCAAGAGATCAAGCAGGGCTTTATTACGAGACATATGCCCCAAATCTTTTATCGGACCAACAGTATGTTTATGGACTTGCAAACCAAGGAATAGAGATTAAATATGTCAGGAGCTTGGAAAATAGTTGGTGGATTTCTATCTTAACGTTTCTTTTACCTGTTTTTTTACTTATTTTCCTCTTCACCTTTCTGTTTCGATCAAGTGCGGGCGGTGCAAATCAAGGTATGAATTTTATAAAAAGCCCTGCTAAAAAATATGATTCCAAGAAAACTCGTACCACTTTTAACGACGTTGCTGGGGTTAAGGAAGCGAAAGAAGAATTAACAGATGTTGTAAAATTTTTGAAAGATCCAAAAGTTTTTAACAGGCTCGGGGCTAGAATGCCAAAAGGAGTCCTTTTAGTAGGGGAACCAGGCACAGGTAAAACTTTACTTGCCAGAGCGGTGGCTGGAGAGGCAGGCGTACCATTTTTTTATATTAGTGGTTCTGATTTTGTTGAACTTTTTGTCGGAGTAGGAGCCGCAAGAGTTCGAGATCTTTTCAACCAAGCTAAGGCAAATGCACCTGCTATCATTTTTATTGACGAAATAGACGCAGTAGGTAGACAAAGGGGAGCAGGTCTGGGAGGAGGTCATGATGAAAGGGAGCAAACCCTTAACTCCATCTTAGTAGAAATGGATGGATTCGATCCAAGTATTGGAATAATAGTTATGGCAGCCACAAATAGGCCTGATGTTCTAGACAAAGCTTTGTTAAGACCAGGAAGATTCGATAAAAAAGTGGTGATTGATAGGCCAGATGCTGAAGGAAGAAAACAGATATTAAAGATTCACTTTAGAGGAAAGAAAATAGCACCGGATGTTGATTTAGATGTATTAGCTAGGGCTACTCCTGGATTTGTTGGAGCGGATTTAGAAAATTTAGTCAATGAAGCGGCGCTTTTGGCAGCCAGAAGTGGAGAAAAGTTCATTACAATGAAGGATTGTGAAGAAGCAATAGAG
Organism: Petrotoga halophila DSM 16923; assembly: GCF_002924615.1. Classification (NCBI taxonomy): domain Bacteria; kingdom Thermotogati; phylum Thermotogota; class Thermotogae; order Petrotogales; family Petrotogaceae; genus Petrotoga; species Petrotoga halophila. The sequence continues at coordinate 18,980 of NZ_JALY01000127.1, forward strand.
AGAGTTATAGCTGGTCCTGAGAGGAAAACGCGAGTACTTTCCAATCAAGAAAAAGAAGTTGTGGCGTATCATGAACTAGGTCATGCTATTTTAGGGACTATTTTACCAAATGCCAACCCTGTACACAAGGTAACGATTATTCCTCGAGGTTACGCAGCCTTAGGATATACCTTACAGTTACCATCCGAAGATAGATATCTGATGAATAAATCTGAAATACTCGACGATATTGTGGTAATGTTAGCTGGTAGAGCTTCAGAAGAAATAATATTTGATGAAATAACTAGTGGAGCAGAGAATGATCTAAAGCAAGCTTCAGAAATGGCCCGAAGGATGGTTGAAAGTTTTGGTATGAGCGAAAAAATTGGTCCTGTAGCTTGGGCTAGCGAAAGCGAGGAAACTTTTTTAGCACGTGAGTTATTTAGAGAAAAAAACTATTCGGATGAAACTGCAAAAGAAGTGGATTCTGAAATCAAACGAATAATTAACAGAAGTTATGAAAAGGCTAAATCTGTGCTGTTAGAGAACAGAGAGAAACTCGAACTCATTGCCCAATATCTTTTGAAAAAGGAAACTATCACAGGAAAAGAATTAAGAGAATTATTACAAAAAGATATGGATGATCTGAAAGAATATGTAGAAGGTTTTGGTGTAACTCCAACTCGGGAAGAAGAAAAGGTGGTAAATTATGAATACCTTTCTAGAGAAAATAATCCCATTGAAAGGAAGGGAATTTAATTATTCCTTTAAGGTTAAAGATGAAAGTTATTTATGGTCAGAAGATAAAGAAGTCATAAGTTTTCACGCTTTAAGCACCTCATCACTTTTAGAAGAAATACATAAATGCAGTTATAATATTATAAAAGATCTATTGGAAAAAGATCAAATTTCTGTAATTTCACATAGTTGTATAGATCATCTGTCCTCTACCCCTTATTCTTTTAAGGTATTTATTAAATTAAAAATAACTGATATAACATACAACAAAGTGCATTTTCAGGGAGAAGCTTTTGATGAAATCAACAAAATTGCAACTTTTGAACTAACCAGGAACATCATTTCAAAAAAGATCTTAAGAAAAAATTTAAATCACAAAATGGAGAGCATCAATTTATCGGGACAAATGCCCGAGCGTTACACATAAAGATGAGTCATTGTTGAAGGCATTAACAAAAAAATATCCCAAAGGGGGGAAAGAAAAGTGGCAAAAAGAAGTATTATGATAGTAGAAGACGATCCGGCGATCTCTGAAATGTTATCTTTGAACTTGACTAAAGAAGGTTACGAAGTAATAACGGCTGTGTCTGCTGATGAGGCCTTAAAGAAATTAGAGGAAAAAGATACCGACTTTTTCATTGTAGATATTATGTTACCAGGCTCAATGGATGGATTTGATTTAATCAGAATCTTGAAATCTAGTGAGGATTACCGAAATACGCCTGTGCTCATATTGAGTGCGAAAGATGATGCTGCGGATAAAGTTGCGGGGTTAGAACTCGGTAGTGATGATTATGTAACTAAACCTTTTAATGTAAGAGAACTAATTGCAAGAATTAAAAGCATATTTAGAAGACAAGCTGCATCCGCTCAAATGAAAGAAGAAGGGCCCAAAAAAATTACAGCCAAGGATTTAATTATCGACACTGAAAGATTAGAAGTTTGGGTAGGAGGCAAACCAGTTAGTCTTACCCCACTAGAGTTTGACTTACTAGTTTTTCTTGCTAAAAATGAAGGAAAGGTCTTTAGTAGAGATGTATTGTTGGATAAATTGTGGGGGTATGACTACTACGGAGATACAAGAACTGTAGATGTTCATATCAGAAGATTGAGAACAAAAATTGAAGAAGATCCTTCCAACCCAAAATACATAATTACAGTCAGAGGAAAAGGATACAAATTCAGAGATCCTGGAAAGGAAAGAAACTACTAAATATTCAACGGCAGAGGATATTACCTCTGCCTTTTTTCCAAGTATATTTTTTAAATAAACTAGGTGAAAAATATTGGTCAATATATATGCTATTATTATTTTATTGCTTATTATCACAAATATTTTATTTATATATGCTTATTCAAAAAAGAGAAAGGAAGGAAATGCTCATCGACGGTTTAAAAATGAAATTGCAAAAAATATAAATATAAACATAAAAAATCCTGTTGATGATTTTCTTTTACATCAATTAAATTCATATATTAAAAATCTAGAAGAAAAATACAAATCCGAAAAATACAAAAGAAGAAACATATTTTCAATTTTAGATAACCTTTCTGAAGGAATAATATTAGTATCCTTTAATCAAAATGAAATCATCAGGGTAGACTTTGCAAATTCTTTTGCCAAAAATATTTTCACAACAGAAAATTTTGTGGGTAGGTCATTAACAGAGGTAATTGATAATCATAATCTCATTGAATTGACTTTAAAAAGTTTTAAAACTAATAAAGAAATGGAAGAAGAGACTTCATTCTATTATCCCGAAAAAAAATACTTCAGATGTCAAGTTAAATCAATAAATGTTGAAAACTACAGAGTTATTATTTTGCTAGATATCACGAAAGAAAAAAATTTAGAAGATCTAAGAAGAGAATTCTTAACAATCATGTCTCATGAAATGCGGACACCCTTATCTGTTATAAGCGGGTATTTAGAAACGATATTGCACGAACCTAATTTAAACGAAGAAATTTACCAACCATTAAAAAAAATAGAAGAAGAAATTTCGAGATTAACCCGGATGTTTAACGACCTTTTAGATATAGAGAGATTGGAAAAAAATATAGGAGAAGAAAAAAGATTTGTATATTTCAATTTCTCTAATACAGTAAAAAGAGCTTTTGATTTCTTTAAAATTGTTGCTAACAAGATGTCCCTTGAGTTTGAAGAACAAATAGAAGATGATCTATACGTTTTCGGTAATGAAGATAGACTTCTGCAGGTAGTGTATAATATTTTAGACAATTCTTTTAAATTCACCGCTTTGAAGGAAAAAGGCGAAAAAAAAGTTTGGTTAAGATTGTACAAAAAGGATAAAACGATAATTTTGGAAATTGAGGATACAGGAATAGGCATACCTTCAAAAGAATTAAAAAGGATCTTCCATCTATTTTACAGAGTAGATAAATCTAGGAGCAGGCAAGTTCCAGGTTTAGGAATTGGTTTGTATATAGTTAAAAAAGTTTTAGAGAACCATAATGCCAGAATATATTTAGACAGTGAAGAAAACAACGGTACGCTGTTTCAAGTCATTCTTCCTGTCAAAACAAATATCGAAACTTAGGGTTACAGGGCGAAGCCCTACCTCCCCTTTCCTTGTGGGC
>NZ_JALY01000061.1:0-1664 GCF_002924615.1 Petrotoga halophila DSM 16923
GTGCTTCCTCAACACTATTCAAATTCACATAACCTTTTATATCATATATCTGTACAAGTTTATCGACAATATTTTCCACTTCTTTTCTACTGATAGTATCGATTCTACCCAAATTAGCAATAATCTTTTGTTTATTCTTACCGTTTTCACGGTAACTTTCTACTATTCTTAAGTATTCTTTCCCTTGATTGTTTTTTACCGTTCTAACATACATCCAAATCATCTCCCAACTTCATAATGTCTTTAATATTATACCACAGAAATATTATGAAGTCAAGAGAATGATATAATTAAAATAGAAAAAAGTGTCACTGCATGAAAAATTTTTCCCCAAAAAATAGGTGATTTATCCCCTCAAACCCGCTTTCTTCCGTTTGGTTTACTGAAAAATCGTCTCTCAACTGTCAAACTCAGGAAAAGTAGATATTGCCAAAGCTTACATTGAGTTATTTGGAAATAAGGATGGTGTAATAACAGATACCTATGAAGTAGCGGTCCCAGATATTTTAAGCAAAACAGGGGATGGTGTAAACATTTTAGATAATTCTAAATTTCCTCTATTAGATAAAACCTTATGACATTCGTTTATATACCTATTTTTACGGCTTTTAGTCGATGCTATGGCTAACCGATACTGGTTCTTTCCACTGATTGTTGAATTATCCGTTATTCTCAAGTAAAAGAACTTTTTGTCTCAACATCTCAAATTTGTTTCTTCCATACATTATCCTTTTAATAACTTTCACTTTATTCACAGAACCTTTTGTTAGCCCATTGTTGTATTCATATACGATAGCATTTCTAACCGCTTGCATATCTCTTTTTAAACCGTTCACAAATTTATCTATTTTTCTGATTTTCAAGTTACTTGCTTTTTCTATCCATTCTTCAAGTTTTTCAACGTTCTTTGATTTCAACATCTGTTTGAATTCATTTACGAGGTCTATCATACTTTCAATAACAGGGTATATTGTATAATCTTTTCGTACAACTCTTTTGAAATAGCTTCTATTTTTTCAACTGGTCTGTACTGTAAACAGTACTTCTATGTATGTTCAGTAATTTTGATATTTTCCTTTTTGAGTAACCTTTGTTGTATAATTCCCTAACTTCTTTGACTGACTTAAGCGTTGCCTTTTCTTTTTCAGAAGGAACCAGGTTTTTGTTTTCATCAACCATCTTTTCAATGTCCTGATCCTTTGTTTCTTCAATAACTAAAGAGGTACTGAACTTTTGATAGATATATTCTTTGCAATAATCCATTAGATTTTTTATTAAATGGAACCCGTCTGATATCTGAATAGCATCTGGATGGGCTTTCTCTATCGCCTTTTTATACGATATCGATCCGTCTCTTGATACCATTTGGATATTCTCGTATCCCTTTAGCCATTTTTCTAGTTCCTTGAACCCCTTCGGGGCGCTTCCCTTTGAGTTCAACATATCCACCACTTTGTGAGTTTCCAAATCGATCATGATACTTCCATATCTTTGCCCTCTTTTTATTGCAAAATCATCGATACTTACCTTTTTTACTTTCCTTTTGTCTATCATGTGGATTATTTTTTTTTAATAAGTTGCATATCGAACTTTTACCTATATCCGCTATATCTTTACTTATCAACTTAGCTGCTTTTACAGAACTCATATTCATGCTTATATTC
>NZ_JALY01000222.1:0-7646 GCF_002924615.1 Petrotoga halophila DSM 16923
TTGTTGAAAGATTTAGGTAATCCGAAATCACTGATCAATATTGTTGAAGAAGTTACTCCTGAGCTTGAAAATCTTGCTAATGGAAAAAGTGGTAAACTAGGTACCGGCGGGATGAGTTCAAAATTAAAAGCAGCAAAGATTTCCATCGCCTCAGGAATACCTTTAACAATTCTCCCATCTTATGAAGAGGGTATTATTACAAAGGCTGTGGATAATGTTGAAAATGAGCAGTTCAATGTTGGTACAACCTTTTTACCTAAAGGAAAAAGAATGAGCAAAAGAAAGAGATGGATTCAATTCAGCTTGAAGCCAAAAGGCGAATTAATTGTTGATAAGGGAGCCCATGAGGCACTTTTAAAAGGAAAAAGTCTGTTAGCGGTAGGGATTGTAAGTGTATCAGGTAGTTTTTCCGTCGGAGATCTGGTGATAATATACAATAAAAAAAGAGAAAGCGTTGGGAAGGGTTTGGTGAACTATTCATCAAAGGAATTAAAAGAAATAATTGGTAAAAAAACCAATGAAATACTTACATTCAAAGAAAACGTTGGTCCTGAGGAAGTAATACACAGGGATAACTTAGTTATAATGGAGGCAACGGAGGGATTTGAACCCTCGAATAGCGGTTTTGCAGACCGCCGCCTTTGACCCCTTGGCTACGTTGCCAAATTGGCGGGGACGACGGGACTCGAACCCGCGGGCACCGGTGTGACAGACCGGCATGATAACCAGCTTCACTACGTCCCCATCAACTTCAAATGTATTTTATCATATAATTTTGCTTTTGTCTAGACTATTCTTCATTTACTTCATTATCAGTATTTGCTTTTTCTTCTTTCTCTTCTTTGGGTGGGTTTACATTTTCACCTTCGAACTCTTCTTTTGATATTTCAACTATTTTTACTTTATCTTTGATGAATTGGGCTACTTTCTCTCTTAATTTGTTCCACACAATTTCATTAGAGAGTTCAGGATTTGAACTTATTATCTCCTGAGCACGTGAGAAAGGTAATCCATACATAGTTGAGAAGTTCTTGATTTCTTGGGATAATTCTTCGTTCCCTACTTTTATATCGTTTTCTAAGGATAGTTTTTCGATGACAACCATCTCTTTAATCCAATTCAAGGCGCTCTTTTTGGTTTCCTCTCTCAATTTATTTTCATCATTTTCGAATTTTTTTAAGTTTTCTTCGTATTTACCCTTGTTTTTAAGATCGTTTATAGTCGAATCAATATAATAATTTAAACTCTCTTCAGAGATATCAATATCCACATAATTTGGTAACTCCGATAAGATATAGTTAATCACAAATTCATCCTGCCAATTTTTAACGGCTTCTTCTCCTTCTTTTTTCAACGTCTCTTTCAGATCATTCAATGTTTCTACTTCAATATTCAGCTCTTTTGCGAAATTATCGTTTAATTCGGGAAGCCTTCTTGTATAAGCTTGTGAGATTCGAACTTTTTGAATCAATTTTTTGTTTTGATCTTCTTTTTCTAATTCAAATTCATCACCGGTAGTTTTTCCGATGAGTTCTTTAACGAGCTCCCTTTCATCATCTTCTCTAACTATTATTTCCTCTTCTTCATCAGATTTGATCACTTCACCGTTTTCATCTACTAAATCATAATTAATTCTTACGTAATCTCCGTACTGTATGGGTTCTTCTTTGGGGTCTAATATTGCGTTGCTCTCTAGTAAATCATTCAATCTTCTTTGTACAAAGTCCTCAACCACTTCTTTAGATTCAGGGACTTTAACCGTCATATTTTCAAATTCTGTTTTTATAATTTCAGGATAGGTGTGAAGCAAAACTTCAAATTCCATGTGTCCCTCATCTTGAGCTCTTGATTCAACAATAATTGGGAAGAGCAACTTTTCTTCTTCTCTGATTTTGTGATCCAGCTCATGTTCTGCTTCTTCCAATAACATATTGTTGAAATCAGAACCCAAGCGCAACTTAATAACCTGTTTGGGAACCTTTCCTTTTCTGAATCCTTCAAAGGTATAATGTTGGTTAATTTCTCGAACGATTTGATCTTCAATTTTTTCAATTTCATCTTTAGAAAATTTGATGAGGTATTTCTTAACATTTTTGTCTTGACTGAGTAAAGTTTTTTCCATGATCCTTCCTCCTAATTTGAGAAGTTTACATCAAAGTTCACAGTATTATACAATGAAAGATAAGGAATTTGGTTAATTAAACGTCAATTTTTGTTTTTATAGTGTAAACATTTTTCTTAATTCAACCTTTTATTTGTATAATATTTTTATGGAAATTCTAATTTATTTGTGATACAATATTTCGACTCGAAACAGTATTTAGAGGTGAATATATTGGTTGGACAGTTCCTTTTGAAAGACATCCCGATGATTTATGGCAGTCAAGATGATATTTATTCTTTTATCGAAGACCAAATCGGAAAAGAGAAACTTTGGATAGTTACTTTAAATGCGTTGATGTATATGGAATATTTAAAGGGTAACGAATATTCTAAAGCCATTAGTAAAGCAACTTTTTCCATTCCTGACGGGGTGGGAATAGTTAAATTACTCAAAAAGAAAGGAATTGAGACGGAAAGATGCCCGGGTATAGATACAATGAAGTATTTGTTAGAATTGTCTGAAATAAATAATTATAGAATATTTTTACTCGGGTCAGAAGAGGGTGTGGTTAAACAAGCAGCTCAAATAATTGAGAAAATTTTCAAGGTAAATATAGTCGGGTATCATCATGGGTATTTTGACAAAAATGCTGAAGGTGAGTTAGTTCGAAAAATTAATGATAGTAAAACAGATCTTCTTTTTGTAGGGATGGGAATTCCAAAACAAGAATCCTTTATTTTTCGAAACTATGAAACGTTACAAGCAAAGCTTATGATGGGAGTTGGTGGTAGCTTTGACGTATTTGCTGGCGTTACGAAAAGGGCTCCTCTTTTCTTTCAGAAGCTTGGATTAGAATGGTTGTATAGAATGTTTGAAGAGCCCCATCGATTCAAAAAATTACCTGATTTATTTAAATTTTATATGAATTTGTATAGAAATAAAGATTAATTACATAAATTCAACATTTAAATGGGAAATTTCCGAGGAAATATTAAGATAACAAGTGTAAGATGCCTCCGAGAAATTATCAGAAACATAAGTTCCATCTTCTCTTTGAAACATTCGTTCAAAATTTTTGAAGTTCAAATCCCCAACATGGTTTAATACTAAAGCAACATCCCTAGGCAATTTTATATTTATCGATGAAACTTCAGAGTCTACATCAACTGTGGTATTATCCTTCTGAGAAGGTATCAAAGTGATTTTAGATGCAGTTGATTTGACTCTCACTTCTCTTGTTTTAATTTGTCTTAAATCAAAAAAAGCTACACTAACGTTCAGTTTTGCACGATAATTGTAATTAATGTTCTCATTTAAATATAAAGTTATCTTTGCCCGTTCAGGTACTTTTACATTGGATACTTTCAGCTTGTTCAAAATATCGACTTTAGAAGAGTCATATTCTTTCCTAAAAGAATATATATCATTATCAATAACAGCTTTTACTTTTACAGGTGTGTCTATCTTAGAAGAGTCAATAGTTACAGAACTCCAGTCCACATCTGTTGACAAGTCAAGTGTATCGCCTGTAAATTTAGGTGGCAGATTTTCGGATATTATCGATTTATTAACCTTTAAGTGGGGTTTTCTTATATGAAATACTCCGCTAAATCCAGCAGCAATAATATAAGACGCGATCATCAATAGAACTAGTTGCCAAAAATCTAAAGAACTGGGAAACAACTCAAATGTATCGATCATAAGTATTATTCCAAATATTAGACTTCCAAGAGTTCCTACGTTTCTCCTTTTGAAAAAACTTAGTCCATATCCAAAAAAAATAACTCCAAAAAAGAATTCTATCAAGCTGAAACTAACCAAGAATTCGTTGAAAATGACTGATAAAACGATTAAAATACCTAATGCAATTAATATTACTCTTCCTGCCATGTATTACACCCCCTGTCCTTTAAAAATTTTTCTGCAAGCTCTTCAGAGTACCCTAACTCTTTTAATAGCTCTATTGCAAAAGATCGAGAAATCTTTTCTTCTTTTAATAAGGACAAAATCTTTTTCTCTTCTATAGTTAGGAATTCATCACCTTTTGAAACATCTTCAGGTTTTTCTTTTTCTATTTCTTCTATGACTTTCCCCTGAGGTTCTACTCCTCTAATACTAATATCCCCACTCAGTACGTTAATTTTTAAAACTCTTTTTTTGGGCATAGTAGAAGAATCACTACTTTGAACTAAATCTACGTTTGATTTTATCGATGATGAATACCTGTTTATTGGAGACTCTAAATAAATTTTTTCTTTTCCTTGAACTATTAGATCTGTATCTCCGGAAGCGGTGTTTACCGAACAATAAAAATCTTCCCCGAGGGAATCTACAAAGATATCACCGCTCGCTGTTTTAAAGTTTGCTACTTTCACGATAGATTTATTTATCGAAACATCACCGGAAGCCATATTTAACTTAAGATTTTCAATTTTAGAGTTATCAACAAAAACATCGCCACTGGCCATACTAAAATCACCATTTAATATATTCACGTTGTGAATTTCAAAATCTCCAGAAGCTCCTTTTAAAATCAGTTCATTCATCTCACTTTTATTTAAGTTGATACTCACGTCACCCGACCCGGTATCCACCATCAAAAATTTCAAAGTTTTAGTTTGATTAGATCCAGTGATATCTACATCTCCTGAACGTGTTTTGATCGTTAAATTATATAAGTTAGTAGAATCCAAATCAGCTTCTATATCAGCAGAAGATAGGTCTAACGTTATTTCGTTAACTTGATCAGCTATGTACAAGTTAATAGGTACTTCATGGAACATTTTAGAGAAAGAAAAGAATCTTGATAAAAAATCACCTTTTTCATAATCTATATTGATTGATACGGTTGTACGAATTGAATTCCAACTAGTTCCTACGTTGATATCTTGATCTTCGTATTCAAGATGAGTTATTTCTCCATGACAAATCTTTATTCTTCCATGAAAATTTCGGGCTTTTATTTTTATGGATTTTGCATCATTCAAATCGATCTTTGGCATTTACAATCACTCCTTTATTTTTTGTATTTTTTTAATAGTTCTTTTGCATCTTCAGGGGTAATCTCTCCTTTTTCAATCTTTTCGAGTATTTCAAGGGTTTTTTCTCTACTTTCAATGCTTTCGGATTCGTATCCCATTGCTGTTGCAACTTCTTCTAATCTTGCTTTTGCCGTAGGATAAGAGATACCAAGCTCTTTTTGTAATTCAGATAAATTTCCTCTCACCTTGATAAAGATCTTCAAAAAATTTAATTGTTGGTTTGTTAATTGTGCAAATTCTTCTAATTCGAAGTTGCCAGATATTTCAGTTCCGCATTCTTCACATCTATATTTTACGATATTTAACTTGCCCCCACATACTGGACATTTGGATAAACGATATTTTGGCATATTAGAACCTCCTATTATTAATTTTTTATGTTTTAAATAATATTTTTGATAGAATTTCCTAGCATTTTGAAAAAATTATAACATAAAACTTTAAAAATGTCAAGATATTATACAAAAAATTTGATTTACTTATTAAAAAAATTAAGTCATGAATTTTGATATAAATTTTTAAAAAAATGATAGGTATTTGATATAATCAATGATATAATATTTGTTGGGTTTTAGGAAAAATTAAACTTTGAGGAGGTTCAAACGTGGCAATAGACTCACCAAGTTGGTTAAAAAGTTCTGTAATTTATGAAGTTTTTGTTAGAAATTATGGAAATGCTGGGACCTTTAATGATATATATAACGATATTGAACGTATTAAGGCTTTGGGAGCAGACATACTGTGGTTCATGCCTTTTTATCCCATTGGAAAGGTTGGTAGAAAAGGTACTCATGGAAGTCCTTATTCGATAAAAGATTACGAAGAAATATCTAAAGAAATTGGAAGCAAAAGAGATTTTAAAAGATTGATAGACAAGGCACATGACAATGGGTTAAAAATAATGATCGATATTGTTTTCAATCATACCTCTATAGATTCAAAGTTGGTTGAAACACATCCTGAATGGTTTATGAAAGATGAAAATGGTAAATTGACAAGAAAAGTTGAAGATTGGATGGATGTTTACGATTTGGATTATGAGCATGAGGATTTGTGGGATTATCTAATAAAAGTTTTAGATGAGTGGGTTGATCTTGGCGTCGATGGTTTTAGATGTGATGTTGCTTCGCTTGTGCCTTTGGAGTTCTGGAAAAAAGCTAGAGAACGATTGAACCAAAGAAAGGAAATTATCTGGTTGGCAGAAACACTTGACCCAAAATTTATTCACGATTTTAGAACTAAAGGGTACAATGTTCATTCAGATTCTGAGGTATACCAAGCCTTTGACCTAACATATGATTATGATGGCTTCTATAATCTAAAAAGTTATTTTTCTGGAGAGAAAGATTTGAATTATTATTTTGATCATGTTTTCTTGCAGGATACAATATTTCCAAAAAATTCTATTAAGATGCGCTTTTTAGAAAATCATGATAATCCCAGAATAGCATCGGTTTTAGAGGGAAAAGATAAGATCAAAAATTGGACTGTTTTATATAATATTTTGCCAGGTGCTTCTTTAATATATGCTGGTCAAGAATTAATGATGGAAAAACTACCTAATCTTTTCGAAAAAGATCCAATTAAATGGAACCAGGGTGATTATGAATTTTTAAGCTTCTTTAAGAAGATTGTTAACATGACCAAAGAGATTAAATCAACCTGTGACCACTTTTCTATCCGGGATTTATCTAAGGGTATAATAATGATAAAATGGAATGGAGAAGAGGATGAATACACTACCATATTAAATTTGGAAGATAGATATGGAGAAATACCAGTAGATTTTACTTTATATGGAACGGATTTAATAACTAACGAAATTGTTTCTATACAAAACTACTTTGTAATCAGAAAATTACCGATTATTATTAAAACGAGGTAGAATTTTGTTTAGTCCAGATTAACCTTTGATTGATGTAATGGAGGTAGATGAATGGGAATTTTTGAAAAGTTCAAAAATGGTTTAAGTAAAGCGAGAAATACCATATTCAAAAATATCAAAACAATTTTTTCGGGTAAAATTCTCGATGATGATGTATTGGAAGAATTGGAAGAGATTTTAATAATGTCTGACATGGGTGTTGAAGTTTCCAATAAAATTTTGGAAGAGTTAAAAAATAAGTACAAAACTGATAATTCTTACAATGATCCACTTTTATTGTTGAGAGATATTTTAGTGGAAAATTTACAGCAAGACGAAGTGGTTAATGATTTCCCGCAAAAACCTTATGTAATATTAATTGTTGGAGTTAACGGTAGCGGTAAGACCACAACTGCTGCAAAGTTAGCAAAGATGTATTCTAGCCAGGGGGAAGAAGTTGTTTTAGCTGCTGCAGATACATTTAGGGCAGCTGCAATTGAGCAGCTCAAAGAATGGGGTAATCGGTTAAATACCACTGTGATTGCTCATCAAAAAGGTTCAGATGCAGCCGCTGTTGTGTACGATGCAATAACGCACGCAAAATCAAGAGGTAAAGATGTAGTGTTAATAGATACTG
>NZ_JALY01000176.1:0-4583 GCF_002924615.1 Petrotoga halophila DSM 16923
GTATTCACTATAGGCCTTCAGCTTTCGATGCCATTGATCGCATTTATGATCCTTATGAAGGTTGCTTTGGGAATAGTTTCTAGATTGATCCCGCAGGTTAATGTTTTTATGGTTGGTATCCCACTAGAAATACTGGTAGGATTTTTACTCTTTTTAGGAGTGATATTGATATGGGAAGATCAATTTACTACTCTATTCTTTCAACTAATAGAATGGATAAAGAATTCAATGATCCTTCTATTTCAATAAACCTTCAACTTTTTGCTGATCCAGATAAAACTGAGGATCCTACACCTAGACGCTTAGAAAAAGCTCGGGAAGAGGGAAACATTCCCCAATCTAATGAATTCAATATGGCTGTAAGTTTTTTGTCAATTTCACTTTTTCTGTGGATAATATTTGAGCCCTTACTTAACGATATCTTTAAAGTATTTCATGATTATTTATCTTTAGATTTAGATTATTCACCAACAGATTTGCTTGGATATGAGATTACAGCACATATGAACTTATACATGAAATTGATACTGTTTTTTGTTGTTGCCGTTGTAGTTTCTACCCTTTTGGGAATGATCCAAACCAAATTTTTGTTTACTTTTAAATCTTTAAAATTGGATCTGAGCAAGATAAACCCCATTAAAGGATTCAAAAGGCTATTTTCATTAAGATCTGTGGTGGAGCTTATAAAGGCACTTTTAAAATTAACCATATTAGGATTGCTAATCTATAATATAATAAAAGTCAATTGGTTTAAGATACTCTCTTTGGCAGAGGAAGAAACTGCTTTTTCTTTTAATGTGATTTTTGATTTAGTGATTAATGTACTGTTTCAATTAGGAATAGCCTTACTTCTTCTCAGCCTATTTGATTTTTGGTACCAAAGGTATGAATATAAAAAAGAGCTTAAAATGAGTAAGTATGAGGTCAAACAAGAACGAAAGGAAATAGAAGGTAACCCTGAAATTAAACAAAGGCAAAGAGAAATGATGAGAAATTTAGCAAGGAGTAGAATGATGCAAAAAGTCCCTGAAGCGGACGTTGTCATCACCAATCCTACTCATTATGCTGTTGCCATAGAGTATAATGCTGAAGAAATGCATGCGCCCATTGTTGTAGCAAAAGGAAAAGATGAAGTTGCATTTAAAATAAGAGAGATTGCTTTTAAACATAGAATCCCTATCTTAGAAAGACCTGCTTTGGCAAGAGAAATTTATGAGAAAGTTGATTTAAACGAAGAAATACCAGAAGATTTATACACCTTAGTTGCAGAGGTACTGGCTTACGTCTACAACCTCAGTTATTAATTCATTGGGGGGATAGCAATGAATTTTACTAGAATAAAAGGGTTAGATGCAGTAATATCCATACTTATTGTTGGAATAGTTGTGTTGATGGTAATACCTATTCCTACGTTTTTGCTAGACTTTTTGCAACTTTTAAACATAATCGTTTCGATAATGATTTTATTGGCTACATTATATTTGAAAAGGGCATTGGATATTTCTATTTTCCCATCTTTGTTATTAGTTATGACTATCTTTAGGTTGGCGTTGAATGTTTCTTCTACTCGTTTGATACTCTTAAACGGTAAAAATTTCGAAGGAAAAGTTGTTAGAGCCTTTGGAGACTTTGTTGTTGGTGGAAATTATATTGTGGGAATCATAATCTTTTTGATACTCGTTATAATTCAATTTCTCGTAATAACTAAAGGAACAGAAAGAATATCGGAAGTAGCCGCAAGGTTCACTTTGGATGCCATGCCTGGTAAACAGATGAGTATAGATGCTGATATGTCTTCAGGGTTGATTAACGAAGAAGAAGCTAGACAAAGAAGAGAAGACATACGAAGAGAAGCCGACTTCTATGGTGCGATGGATGGAGCTAGTAAATTTGTGAGAGGGGATGCAATAGCCGGTTTGATAATAACCCTCATCAATTTAGTTGGGGGTTTAATAATTGGGATGTTACAGCAGGGACTGACGATCGCAGAGGCAGCGGAAGTATTTGCTTTACTCACCGTTGGGGATGGGCTCGTTGCTCAAATTCCTGCGTTGTTAATTTCAACCTCTGCAGGTATGATAGTATCAAGAGCCGCTTCAAAAGATAATTTTGGGGTAGATTTAATAAAACAACTTACTTCTGACACAAGGGTTTTGAATATAGCCGGTGGAATAATAATATTTTTAGGTATGTTAACACCAATTCCAATTTTTCCCTCGTTGATTTTAGGAGGAGGTTTACTTTTCGTAGCTTACGTTAATAGAGTGAATGAAGGTCAGCTAGCTTACGAAACAACGGGTTCAAGCGGGGGAGGAATGGGAGCTTCAACTGCACCAAAAGATGAAAAAAGGAGCGTTTCTGGCGGGTTTGCACCACCCCTAACAACTCCAGAAGAAGTTTCAGAAGTTTTACAAGGAGATACAATTGAGGTAGATATTGGTTATGGATTGATTCCTTTAGCTGATCCAGATCAAGGCGGAGATCTATTAGATAGGATAACCGTTGTTCGAAAACAATTGGCATATGAATTGGGTATAGTTATCTCTCCCATTCGAATAAGGGACAGCGTTCTATTAAGTTCAAACGAATACGTTATTAAATTGAGAGGTGTTGAAGTTGGTAGATTCGAATTGATCCCCGATAGGCTTCTCGCTATAAACTCAGGTATGGCTTCTGAAGAATTACCTGGAATAAAAACAAAAGAACCTGCTTTCGGTTTGGAAGCCTTCTGGATAGATGAAAGTTTAAAAGAAGAGGCTATAGAAAAAGGTTATACAACCGTTGACGCACCCAGTGTTTTTGCCACTCATCTTTCTGAAACCATTAAAAAATATGCTCACGAAATTATTGGAACAAAAGAATTAGAAATATTAATCGATGGATTGAGGGTTAATTATGCCAATCTTGTAGATACCCTTATTCCAACAATGCTCAAAATGCATGAACTAAAAAAAGTTTTAAATGAACTATTATATGAAAGGATTTCAATAAGGAATCTACCCTTAATTTTTGAAAGTTTGGTAGAGGCAGTAGATAAATATGGAAACAATATTGAGAACTTAGTAGAGTATGTTAGAAGGTCTTTAGGTAGGCAAATAGCGGAAAATTTAAAGTCTGACGATGGAGAACTACACGTTACCGCATTGGATCCATCTATAGAGAAAAAATTAGCTGAATCGATAAGGGAAGCCGATTCGGGAAGGGTTATTATACTCGAACCAGAATATTCGAATATTTTGGTACAAAAAATATCTAAATCTCTGGAAAATATGATGATGAAAGGGTTTAATCCTATATTAATTTGTTCTAAAAACATAAGATATCCCTTTACCAGATTTATATTAAAATTTATTCAAAACATCAGTGTTATAGCATACGAAGAGATACCTTCGGATACTTCTCTCAACGTGAACGAAATAGTTAAAATAGAAGGTGAGGGATCTGATGCAAATTAAAAAACTTACCGTAAAAACAATTTCTGAAGCGATGGAAAAGATAAGGAGAGAATTTGGGGAAGATGCTTATATTTTAGACACAAAAAAAATCAAAAAAGGTGGTTTTTTTGGAATCGGTGGAGAAAAATACATTGAAGTAACAGTTTTGAGCGAGGAAAACAAGAATTCTGAGTACAAACCTCAAAAATCAAAAAAACACTCGCAAGAATCTGATAATACCTATACCTTAAATGATCTAATAAAAAGGAATACCCCCGAATTATATAGAAATAAAGAGAAAGAACAAAAGATATCAAAACCATCGAATTTAAACATTGAAAAAGAATCCAGTGTCAAACATTCGAAAGATGATTTAACAGAGTTTGTCAAAACGAGTAGAGAAATATCTTCTAAGATAGACAAAAGCGCTGAAGCATTTTACCATCAACACAATGAAAAGGAACCTTCAGAAAGTAACATCAAAGATAGTTTAAAATTAGAAGAATTGATGAAAATGGTTGAAAAGTTGAATAAAAAAATGGAAGCGAACAATCTCTATCTCCAAGATATAAAGGATAAGCTGTACGAAAAATCGTACTCAAGAACTTTCATTGAATCTTTTTTAAATCAATTAAACGATTTAAAAGTTGAAGAAAATTGGAAAAATCAAGAAATTATAAGAACCAGGTTTGAAAAAAAGCTTTATCAAAGCTTAGAAATTTTGAATTTTGGGGATATTAAGAATAAAGTTATGTTTATAGGTCCCACAGGAGTAGGTAAAACAACAACGTTGGCCAAAATTGCAGCTAGCTTAAAAAAAATGAATAAAAAAATTGCAATAATTACAATTGATACGTACAGAATAGCTGCAACTGACCAGCTTAAAACTTATGCAGACATACTAGGTGTTTCGCTTCACATTTGTTATACCCCTTCTGACCTCAAAAGTGCTCTGGAATCACTTCTGAACTTTGATGTAATTCTAATAGACACAGCAGGAAGAAGCCATAAAAACAATTTACAGATGGGTGAACTAAAGGTGTTCAAAGATGTAGTAGATCCTGATTACAACATAATGTTGGTATCATCCAACACCAATTGTGAAGATATGATACATATTTATGATAATTTTTCTTATCTAAAACCCAA
>NZ_JALY01000328.1:0-2183 GCF_002924615.1 Petrotoga halophila DSM 16923
GGAGCTTTGTTAGCGCCCTTTCACCACGCTCCCCACCCATAAGGAAAAGGAGCTTTGCTAGCGCCCCTTTCACCCCGCAGCCCGCCCTTATAAGGAAGGGACCTGCGGACCCTTAAACCCGGGGGAGTAAGAGGGTTCTGACCTGCATCCTGTCCATCTTAGACCACCTAACTTACTTTGGGGGTTTCATTTGAGGTGGTTTTGTTATAGAATTAAACAGGTGATTATATGGAAAGAAGAAAATATATACTAATATCATTAATTTTTTTAATTTTTTGGGTTGGAGTTATTTTGTTTTTTGGAACAAGAAATCCAGAGGAATCTTCAAATCAATCTCAGTTTGTCTATAATGTTATTAAATCAATAGATAATGTATTTGATTTTTCAGATACAAAATGGTTTAGAGAGATAGAAGTATTTTTAAAGAGGTTGTGGCTTGGAGATCAATATGCTGATTCCATAGCACTTGTTAGAAAAAGTGCGCATTTTGGAATATATTTTATACTTGGTGTGTTTTCTTGGTTGTTTGGATATTTGTATTCAAAGAGATTATTGATAGGGACTTTACTTGGAGTATCTTTACCAGCACTTATAGCTGTAGTAGATGAATATTCTCAAGAGTTTGTTGGCAGAGGTTCTTCATTGAATGATGTTCTTATAGATATTTCAGGAGCTGTTTTTGCTAATATAATAATTCTGGTAATTTGTTTGATTTATAAGATTTGTAAGGAGATTTATCTAAGGTATAAATAAAACGCTATCTTTTTTTAGATAGCGTTAGAAGTTACTAAATGAAAAGTTATGCCACCCTCTCACACAAATCCTGTTTAATGAATTTGGTAAAAAAGATTATTTCAATATTTCTTTTAGTTCTTCTATGGTTATACTAAGAATATTTTTCTTTATTTGGTTTATGGTTTCTTCATTTGCTTTTCTGATCTTTTCTTCTAAACTTTTATCAATATCTTTTCCAAATCTTTGGTTTAGAATCTCAATTATCAATTCTTTTCTTTCTTCAAGTTTTCCTTTTTCCATTCCTTCATTCTTCAACTTTTCTGCTATCGTCATTATCAATTCACCCCTTTCATCCATTACTTTTTTCGCTACTTCTTCTACCTTTTCTATGTTTATATCGTCCCTTGTATACATTAAATACAACATACATGATTCAAATAATTCATCAAACGTCTTTTTGTCTTTTATCCCAACAAGAAATTCAAACGCCTTTATTAATTCTTCGTCAAACTTTTCTCCTGTTTTTACTCTTGCCACTCTTGTCGTTTGTAATATCGCCTTTAAATTTGCTAACCCTACTATACCTAATTTTTCTTCTGGTGAGAAATCATATATCTCATATTGGTAAGTAGGTATGTATTGTTTCATTATTTCTGGTAGCTCTTCTATTCCTTCTATGAGATTTATTAACTTGGTCTCTATATTCCACTTGTTTTCTCCATTGTATATTACTAGTGGTATTATTATAGGTAATTTGTTCGTTTTGATGTTGTATTTTTCTTCCCATATACTGAGTATGTATTTTAAAAGTTGTAGAAGTACACGCGGATCATTGTAGCTTTTGTGTTCAAACAGAATGTATATGTATCCATCTTTTCCATTTATCTTTGTTTTGTACAACATGTCTGAGTGGCTTTCTTTTAAATCTTCATCCACATAGCTTTTGTCTTCTTTGGTTAAATAATTTAGGTCTAGTACTTTGGTAATCTCAGTAGGTAAGTAGTTTTCTAAGAAATTTTGAGCTATTTTTTTGTTACCAAAATGTTTTTTGAAGAAAGCATCGTGTGGGTTGTTTAATTCGCTCATCTTTTGCCTCGCTTTGTGCTATAGATTTTGTTTGTTCAAAATTAATTATACCATATGTTTTTGAAGGTGTGTTATCTTATCATATAACTCTCGTATAATGAGTTTTATAGTGCCCCTTTGCCCCGCTCCCCGCCCGTAAGAGGAGTAAACTGTTTCCTTTGTCAATTTAATTATACCATATGTTTTTGAAGGTTTGTTATCTTATCATATAACTCAAATATAATGAGTTTTATAGCGCCCTTCCCCCGCTGCCCACCCGTGAGGAAAAGTATCTTTATTAGTGCCCTTCCCCCGCGCTCCCCGCCCTATAAGGACAGAGGTCCTTGCGGTCCCTTTCCCAGCTTTTCAACCATAAGGAAAAG
>NZ_JALY01000291.1:0-5538 GCF_002924615.1 Petrotoga halophila DSM 16923
ATAATAAGAATTAGTAACGCAATCGATTGCTTACTAAATGCTTATGGAGGGTAATCCCATGCAAAAACCAACAATAAAGGACATCGCAAAGGTTTTGAATATCTCTCCCTCTACAGTTTCAAGGGCGTTGTCTGGTAAACCTGGTGCAAGTGAAGAATTAAGAAAAAAAGTTATAGATACCGCTCAAAAATTAGGATATATGAAAAATCTATCCGCAGGTACCCTTAAAAATTCAAAATCAAAGATTATTGGTGTTATAGCGTTTGATATAAGGAACCCTTTCTTTTTGGAATTTTTAAAAGGAGTAGAAGATGTTTTATTCCCACGTGAATATAAGATTTTGTTAAGTAACGTCGACGAGAATGTGGATAAAGAAAAGATCTATTTAAACTGGATGATCGGTCATGGAGTTGAAGGTATTTTAGCCTCACCAGTTACAGAAAGTACTGGTAGAAGCAATTTGAGAATATATCAAGACTTTTTCAAAATTGGTATACCAATAGTTTTCTACGATAGAATGTTTTATAATCAGAATCAGTTTGATCATGTGATTGTAGATAACCAAGATGCAATTATTCAAGCCTTAATGTATTTAAAAGAAAATGGTCATGAAAAGATCGGTATTTTTTTATCTAAAAAAGGAATATTCACTATAGAAGAAAGGCTCAAAGGATTTATTAAAGGTTGTAAATTGTTGAATATCCCCGTAAAAAACGAATGGATATGTGAAGATATATACCCTCACGAAAAAACAATAGAAGTTTTAAAAGATCTAAAGAGAAAAAATAATTTACCCACGGCGATAATAGCTACAAACAACAATATAACTAAGTATATAGTCTACGCAGCTAAAAAAAATAACATAAAAATTCCTGAAGAACTGTCTTTAGTTGGATTTGATGATTTACCAGAAAATGAACTGATAGATCCACCTTTAACGACTATAAAACAACCAATATTAGAAGAAGGTAAAATAGCTGCCACATCTTTGCTGTCAAGGATAGAAGATAGATATGCCAGACCTATGAGAGTAATATTAAAAGGAGAATTAATAAAAAGAAAATCAGTAAAGAATTATGTATAAGAGATAAATTTTCTAATTTCTTATGAGTATCCTATAACTTTAATATGGAGGTGGTATTATGAGGTTTAAAAAGTTTTTACTGTTTGGTTTGCTGATAGTTGGATTAACGATTGCTTTTGCTGCTGAAAAAACCACTCTTTATTACACTACTCTTTTTCATAGTGGTGATGCACAAGCTATGGAAAAGATCGTTCAAAGAATCAACCAAGAATCAGAAGACATGTATGTTATATTGGTGCAAGGAGCATGGGAAAATTACTACGCTCAACTTATAAATCAAGTAGTTGCAGGGAATGCTCCTCAGGTTGGTATTGTACATTCAAATATGTTTCCATCTATGAAAGATGCACTTACCCCACTGAATGCTTCCCCGGCAGGTGATTTATTAGCAAAAGCTGGATTTTCCAGAGAAGATTTCTATACTGATGTATGGGACTCTTCAACTTTTGACGGTCAACATTATGGTATTCCATTAGATACCCATATGTGGGCAATGTGGTATAACAAAGATATCTTTGAAGAAGCTGGGTTGGATCCTGATGATCCCCCAACTAATGCTGCAGAACTGGAATATGCAGCCCAAAAAATAAAAGAAGCCGGATATTATGCAGTTCATTTCGCAGAAGATGGGGTTGCTCGAAAGCTGATGAGAGCTTGGTATATTTTCTATTGGCAATTAGGCGGAGAATTATTTGATGGAAATTATACAAAAGCCACTTTCAACAATGAAAAGGGACTCCAAGCTTTGGAGTATTTGGTAAACAGTGTTCAAGAATGGAATTGGAATATTCCCGGTTCAGATGGATTTAAGCAGTTTGCTGCTGGAGAATTAGGGATACTATTTGCTGGGAATTGGTACTATTATTCAGCTGAAAACGCTCAGATAAATTATGGAGTAGCAAAAATACCAACCATATTTAACAGTCCCGCAACTTGGGGGAACAGCCATAATCTTGTTATTCCTAAACAAGCAACCTCAAATCCTCAAATTTATGAGCAATCCATGGAATTAATTAGAAGAATAACGGAACTAAGTTATATGTGGGGTATGTTTGGTGGACATTCTCCAGCTTACAACGAATCAAGAAATTCTCCCGAATTGTTAAATTCACCTGTATGGAGAAAAAGTTTAAATGTGTTTAGTCTAATGGCAGAGGAAGGTTATTTACATTATCCCCCAAACCACCCTAAAGCAGCAGAGTTAGAAAATGCTATTCAAGTTCATGTTCAACAGGCTTATAACGGAACATTGACACCTGAAGAAGCCTTAGCAAAAGCAGAAGAAGAATGTAACAGAATTCTATCAGAAGAATGAATACTAATAGAGGGGGATTTTCCCCCTCTATTAATATAGATATTGAGGTGATAAGTTTTGAAGCAAAGGGCTAGAGATCAATGGAGTGGAATTTTATTTGCTCTACCGTTTGTAATAGTATGGAGTGTTTTTACCTTATGGCCTGTTATTTCAGGTTTTATAATTAGCTTACACAATTGGGACCCTTTAAGAGGATCAGAATATATAGGCTTTGAAAATTATAAGTATCTTTTTACAAGTGAACGTTTTTGGAATGCTTTTTTTAATACTTTTGAGTTTGCCCTTATTATGATTCCTTTAACTTTAATCTTTGGATTACTATTTGCATTCTTCCTATATTTTTCAAAAAGTAAAGCCAAAGGTTTTGTAGAAGGTGCTCTCTTTTTCCCATATCTTTTGAATGTTTCTATAATTAGTCTTGTTTGGAAATGGCTTTTTGATCCTGACTTTGGATTAATTAATGAATCATTAAAGATGATCGGGATTTCTAACGCACCACAATTTCTGAATCATCCTGTGTGGGTTATTCCAGCCATAGCTTTTGCAAGTGCCTGGTGGTTAATGGGTTATAGGATGACAATTTTTCGGGCAGCGTTAGAAAGCCAACCTGTTGAAATAGTGGAGGCTGCAATAATTGATGGAGCTAACAAATGGCAAATAATGTTTAAAATCTTATTCCCTCTAATAAGACCTCAATTTCTTTTTGCAATGGTTTTAACAATAATTTCTGGATTTAACGTATTGGGACAAGTGATGATAATGACTGAAGGTGGGCCGGGTAGATCTTCCGAAGTTTTAGCTTTATATTTATATAGAGAAGCATTTTCATATTTCCGAATGGGGAGGGCTGCTGCAATCGGATTTATTTTATTTGTAATTATTTTTATTTTCACTTTGATTGCTATGAGATACATGGGAAACGAAAACAAAGGATAGAGTAGGAGGGGTTTTTTTGAAAAAGCGCGGAAACACAAAATTTTTTGATATTATAATGATAATAATAGCCATATTATGGTTGATACCAGTTTTTTGGATGGTTGATACTGCTTTTAAGCCAACACCAGAAATCTTCACTAGACCTCCCAAATGGATCCCAGAAAGTTTTACATTAGAACACATTAGAGGTGTAATTAATAATTGGCCATTTGGAAGATGGTTATTAAATAGTGTAGTTGTCTCTGGTTTTTCAACGTTAATCTCACTTTTCTTATCAATATTTGCAGCATACTCCTTTGCTAGAATTCAGTGGAAAGGAAGAGATTTTTTGTTTGTTGTTTTACTCGCAAGTATGCTAATCCCTTGGCAAATAAATGGAGTCCCACTATATTTTTTAATGAATAATTTAAACTTGTTAAATAAATTAATTGCAGTTATTTTACCTATTTCTGCCATGCCAATAGGAGTTTTTTTATTGAGACAATTTTTTATAGGAATACCAACTGAATTAGAGGATTCAGCTAGAATTGATGGTTGTAATAGATTAGACATTCTTTTTAGAATAATTATTCCTGTCTCAGCTCCTGCTTTATCTGCATTAGGGATTTACATGTTTATCTTTAGTTGGAATGAATATTTTTGGAGCTTAATAGCACTACAAAGAATTAATAAGTTCACATTACCAATAGGTTTGAATACATTGCAAGGAGCATATGATATTGAATATGGTTTACTTATGGCCGCCGCATTTTTGGCTTCGATTCCTGTAATGATTGTTTTTCTAATTTTAAGAAGGCAAATAATTAAAGGAATGAGTTGGTCAGGTGTGACTAAATAATTTACTTCATTCAAAATATTAGCTAAAGAGGTGTTATATATGAATTTAGAAGGAATAATCACAGCACTTGTAACTCCTTTTGATGAAAAAGGAAATATAAATGAAGAGTTATTAAGAAGTTTATGTGAATATCAAGCTAATAAGCAAGTTAATGGGATTTTGGTTCTAGGAACAACTGGGGAAGGAATTTCATTAAGTATGGATGAAAGAAAATTAATTGCCGAAATTGTTGTCGATGAATTAAAAGGAACTGTCCCAGTGATAGTACACGTTGGTAGTAGCAACATAAAAGTAGTATTTTCTCTTGCTCAACATGCTGTAGATATTGGTGCTAATGCAATTACCTCAATTGCACCATATTTTTTCAAAATGAGTGATAAGGAGATTTTAGATTTTTACGTTGGACTATCCAACAACGTTCCAAAAGATTATCCGATATTTGTCTACAATTTTCCTGAAGCAGCTGGTAATGATGTAAATCCTGTTATTTTAGGAAAATTGTTAGATAAAGTTGAAAATATAGCAGGTATTAAATATAGTTCAAGCAATATGATGAGAACGCAAGAATACCTAAAATTAAAAAAGAATAATTTTAAAATTTTTACAGGAGCAGATCAACTTTTTTATCCAGCGTTGTGTTTAGGGTGCGATGGGTTAGTTTCAGGAAATGCAAATGTTCTTCCCGAATTGTATTTAGCTATTTTTAGAAGTTTTAAAGAAAATAATCTTAAAGCTGCAAATAAACTTCATTATTTTGGTAATGAGATTGCTAAACTCTTTAAATATGGAAATATTCCTGCTTTAAAAGCAGGAATGAAACTCAGAGGGATTGATGGAGGTTACGTGAGACAACCTTTTAGAGAATTAGGCATACATGAAACCAACAAACTTCAAGTAGAATTTAGTCAAATTCTTAAGCAAATTAGAAAAATATTACCTCAGATTTAAATAGTTAATTGGTGTATATAGATAGAATAAAAATATTTTTGCTAGGAAAGGAGATATTTTATATTTTTTGGAATTTTTAAAGATAGTAAATATAGTAGAATGAGGAGGTTATTTTTATATGCAAAAAAGGAAAGTAGGAATAATCACATTTTCAGACGGAAGAGATTTTGTTCATGAGGAAACCTTAGAGATGAACAAAAAATTTGAACACAGGCTAGTAAAAGCGTTAGAAAGCACCGGTGAAGTAGAAGTAGTGAGAGCTTCAGACATTGTAAACAAACCATCCAAGGCCAAAAAAGCCGGAAAAGAAATGATGAAAGCAGAAGTGGAAATGACGATCTTCAATTATTCTATATGGTGTTGGCCTCACTTAAGCGTTATGGCTTCACTTTATGCCCCTGGACCGTATTTAACTTA
>NZ_JALY01000274.1:0-4223 GCF_002924615.1 Petrotoga halophila DSM 16923
GTGAATATAGCCGCTGATTTGGCTGCACATGGTAAAAGAATACTTTTATTTGATTCGGATGCTGGTTTTGCAAACGCTTCTATTTTGATGGGAAACACTGTGAAAATCGCGTTGAGCGAATACATGAGGGGTAATGTTACCTTTAATGAGTGTGTTCAAGATACCGAATATGGTGTTAAGATAATAAGTAGTGGTTTTGATTTTACAGATTGGAAGATCTTTCAAAATAATTTTAATGATTCGATAATGGATGAATTTTTAAGTTTGTTGAAAGACATCGATTTTTTTATAATAGATGTAGGTGCAGGTTATTCTGAAAAACTCAATAATTTTTATTTAAATTCGGATACGATATTTTTAATAACCCTCCCAGAACCGACAGCGGTAGTTAACGCTTACACCTTGTTGAAAGCTTTATCTGTTTTGAATGTAAATGGTGAAATAGAGATAATTCTTAACATGATAAAAAATAAAAACGAAGTTGAGATGGTTAAATCCGTCTTAAGTCGAACAGCAAAAAAGTTTTTAAACAGAGAAATAAATAACTTTCATGAAATTTCTTACGATGAAAACGTTCATATGAGTGTTAAGAGGCAGATACCTTTAATTTCATTGAAAGAAAACAGTAAATTTTCGAAAGATATCAAAAAGATAACTTCCAAAATACTCAATATCAAAACCTCTTCCCATCTTAATTTTACGCAGAGATTGAAAGAGATGTTTGGAAAAGACCATTAATATTCGGGGTGAAAGGCCGTTGACACAAAGTTTTAGAAATAAACAGATTTTCAGAAATTAGATTTAGGTTTTTAAAGGGTCACAGGGCGTAGCCCTCCCCCCTCTGTCTATGGGGACCGCAGATCCCTTCCTTAGAAGGGTGGGCTGCAGGGTGAAAGGGCGCTATAGAATAGATAGAAAAGGGGTTTAAGATGTCTGATTTTGTAGAAAAAGTAAGCTCAAAGAATGTTTTATACACTAATATGCCCTTGGATTTAGAGATTCAAGAAAAAGGAATTCAAGGAATTTATAAAAGCATCCTTTACGAATATGACTTCAATAGTAATCTAGCCAAAATTGGAATGCCTATTTTTAAAGGAGCTTATCTGAAAATTTTTCGAGGTACAAATCTAAAAGTAAGGGCATACTCTTCAAGGGCTGTTTATTTATTCAAAAGCAAAGTTTACAGCAGTGGAAAAGAAGGGAATATCAGGTACCTTTTAATAAATATTCCTGAAACAATTGTTAGAGTGCAAAGAAGGCAACATGCCAGAATCCCAGTTTCTGAAGAGGGTACCTTTTATCTCAAAGAAGAACAAGAAAGCAGCAAAAACCAGGAGAACGTTCAACCCACCAAATACAGATTTATAACAAAAGATTTCAGTGCAGGGGGGTTAGCTATCGTTACCTCCAAAAGGTTGGATATTGGGCAAAAGGTAATAATAGATTTAGCTTTAAAAAATGAGATCAGACTCGAAGACATGGAATCAGAGGTTGTTAGGTTTATTGGAAAAACTACAAGTGGAGAATACATTTATGGAATTAAGTTTTTAAACTTAACCAGAGAAAAAGAAGAAGAGCTGGTAAGATTCGTTTTCAAATTAGAACGAGAGACATCTAAAAAGATTTGAATGTAATCTTTGACGGTTTTCGATTAAAAAGGGGGAAGTTTAATGTCAATCTATGATGAGATCAACGAACAAAAATTGGATGCATTGAAGGAATTAGGAAACATAGGTGCGGGGAATGCAGCGACAGCTATTTCAACGATGTTGAACAAGAAAATTGATATCACGGTTCCTTCCACTGAAATCATACCTATTTCAGAATTATGGAAAGAGTTTAGTGATCCTGAAGACATAACGGCGGGGTCTATGGTAGAAATTGGTGGAGAACTCCACGGGGCAATTTTATTTCTGCTTGGAACCCAAGAAACGAAAAAAATCTTAGAATTGCTAATGCTCCCCCGACCTGAAGACTTAACCCAAATTGATGAAATGACATCTTCAGCCATTGGAGAAGTTGGAAATATTATGTGTAGCTCTTACATATCTGCGCTTTCAAATTTCACAGGTTTGAACATACATTCCTTGCCCCCAAAAATTACTGTGGATATGTTGACAGCCATAGTTTCTGAATCTTCTCTTATGGTTACTGAAGGTAGCGATTTTGTAATTCTAATTAGAACAGATATAAATATTGAAGATTATGAAGGAAACGTAAAAGGCTTCTTAATATATTTATCAGACGAACAAAATATAATAAAATTATTAAAAACCTTAGGAATGGGGACAAATAATGACTGAGAGCAAGAAAAAAATAATAGGAATTGGAGAATACATAGTAGATAAAAATCCAGCTATTTTGGTCACATTAGGATTAGGTTCTTGTGTGGCTGTTTGTCTGCGGGATAAGAAAAACCTCATTGGAGGGCTAGTCCACATCATGCTTCCAGAAAGCAGAAGCAGCAAAAAGGATGAAAAAATTGGTAAATACGCAGATACTGGTATAAAAGCGATAATAGATGGAATTGTTGATTTAGGTGGAAACGTTAAATATCTGGAAGCTAAGATAGCAGGGGGAGCAGCGATGTTCAAAAATTCAAATAATTCTTTGAATGTCGGAGCCAAGAATGTCGAGGCAATCAAAAAAATTTTAAAAGAAAACAGCATAAAAATAATCGCTGAAGATACAGGAGGGAACAGAGCTAGGAGTGTTGAATTTAACATTGCAAATGGGGATCTAAAGGTTAAGAAGGTTGGCGGAGGAGAAAAGGTAGAAATCACTGTAATTTAAGGTGGCTCATGAATGAAATACAAAATTAATGAAGAACAATTGGTAATGGAATTTTTGCCTAAGATAAAGATTATAGCTTTGAATTTAAAAACCACTTTACCTAAAAATATAGACGTAGAGGATTTGATTCAGGAAGGGATTATAGGATTACTTCAATCATATAAAAGATACAACCCGGAGAAAGGTACTTCTTTTTACACCTATGCTCTAAAAAGGATAAAAGGTTCTATGTATGATTATCTAAGGAGGATAGATTGGCTTCCAAAAGAGATAAGAAGTTTAGTAAAAAAGTACGAAGACTTGATTTATGAATGTAAAGATAATGAGTACATAGACGATAATTCAGTGGCAGAAAAACTTCATATTGAAAAGCATGATGTTGACAAGATAAAGTTCTCCTTGAGTAAAAGGCAAATTCTTCAGTTGGATGAATACTTTTTAAACAATGAAGAAGATAACTGGCTTGAAGATACACAAGAAGAAAACGACCCTGAAATACTGGCTTATAAAGATATCTTACATGACAAATTAAAAGAAAGCATTGATAAATTGGAAGAAAGAGAAAAATTGATACTCTCCCTTTATTACAACGAAGGGTTGACATTTAAAGAAATAGGAAGTGTTTTAGAAATAAGTGAATCGCGAGTTTCTCAATTGCATTCAGTTATATTGGTAAAATTAAAAAAGAGTCTTCAAGGAAGTGAATAAATATGGCTTCACTTCATGAGTTACAAATATTGGTAACTAAATCTATAGATGTAGCCAACAATGTTCAGGCAATATCTCATTCTTACGATGCAGCCAAAAATATGTTGCTTGTTAAACAAGCGAGTGAATATTCTCAAAACCTACAAAAAAGGATAAAAAGTAAAGACCAAGTTGAAAAGAAAAATGTTGATAATAAGTCATCCACTGGGGTTTCCTCTCAGAGGAATATAAGTAATGAAAAAAAAGATACCGTAAAGAAGCATGTAGTGGATGAATACAGAGGTAAACTTTTAGATTTAAGATTATAAGTATCTATCCTTATGGGTGGGAGTGAGTTAAAATCCTATTACCTCCCTTCCTTATAGTTGGGAAGCAGGGCGAAGTACTCCTACCTGGCGGTCTAAGGGCCGCAGGGCCTTTCCATATGGGTGGGCTGCGGGGCGAAGGTCTGTTTGCTGCAGTGTGCAAACAATGTATTTAAATGATTTTGACCTTGATCTGGGGTTTTTAAGGGGAACCCCCTTAACGTTTCTCCCCTTAACATCCAGGTATGGAAGGAGAAATATATGTTAGGTTATTTTACAATATATAAATCAGAAGATGAACTATTTTCAGGTGGATTATTGATTCTCAACGAAAATGGAATACCCGTTTCTTTTAAATACACTGAACCAATAAAACCTTCCAAAATCCAAAAAATAATTTATGGATCAAATCTAAAA
>NZ_JALY01000182.1:0-2031 GCF_002924615.1 Petrotoga halophila DSM 16923
CCTTTTAAAATCAAAAGATTATTTTGAAAATTTTTTAATTTCTAAAGATTTTTGTTAGCGCCTCTTCGCTTCGCAAATCCCACCAGAAAATTAATTACAGCCTTGTAAGGCATTCTTTAATTATCTCTTCTGTTTTTTGTTCTTCTAAATCAAGTTGGCCTATGACCTTCATAATTTCATGTCTTTGAAATCCTAGTGCTTCTAACGCTTCTATAGCTTCTTTTACATTTTTATTTCCATACGATTGTGTATTCCCACCGGCTGAATAGGCATTGAAAGAATTGGAAAGTTCAGATATTAGTCTTTCGGCTGTTTTCCTCCCTATGCCAGGCAGATTTGAAAGGAGCGTAGTATCTTGCGCGTTTATCATTTCTATAAATTCTTTTGCATCCGTTTTTCTAAGGATTTTTGATGCAATTCTTGGCCCAATCTTTGAAACTTTCTTTAAACTTTCAAACACGTCTCTTTCTATTTTATCTTTGAAAATATAAAGCGATGTGTTCCATTCGTTCATTTCTAGGGATGCAAAAAATTCGTATTTGTCACCCTTTTTTAAGTATCTTATAACGTTGAACGAAGGATACGCTTCCAGAGTTAAAGCTCCAATTTTGATTAGAACTTTTTCGTCCTCAAAATCTTCAATTGTTGCGTTAATTTTTCTTATCATATTATATACCTCGATAAAAGATATCTACAATGCCACTAAATTAGTGGATATTAATTCTTTAATTTTTCCAAGGAGATACAAAGAACCAGTGACAAAATAAATATCGCTTTTTTCTGATAAAAGTTTATTGAAACCTTCCGAAGGGTCTTTTATAAACTCAACATTTTTGGTATGCTTTTTAAATTCTTCATATATTAATTCGGGATGTCTTCCTCTTTCGGTAGGAACTGATGTTACAATAATTTTATCAAAAACTGAAATAAAAATTTGTGACATTTTTTCGTAATCTTTATCGTTTAATATTCCGACCAAGGCAATTTTTTTCTGAGTAGGAAAGTAAAGATTGATACTTTTTTCTAATTGCTGGGCAGCGGCAAAATTGTGGGCACCGTCAAAAACTATCTTTTTACCATTTATTTCTGTGTACTCAAACCTGCCTTCCCAATAAAAGTTTGCCATAGCTTCTCGGATTTTCTCAATAGACAGAGATTTTCCAAATTTTTGCATAAACGCTTGAGCTACTGCCAAGGATGTAGTAACATTTTCCATCTGAAACGTACCGTTAGCACCAAAAATCAGATCTTTAATTTCACCATTGAGACCATAATAATCTAACATATTATTGTTAATAAAATATCTATGGTTGGTAGAATTAAAATCCTTTCCATATTCATAAATCTTTTCTACACTGACTTCTTTAGCTTTATTTAGGATAACTTTTTTTGGACTTTCGCCGATATTTCCCAATACCAAAAAATTGTTTTTCTTTATGATACCTGCTTTTTCATAAGCTATCGCTTCAAGAGTATCACCTAAGGTTTTGATATGGTCTTTAGATATAGAGGTTATGACTGAAACATCAGAATTAATAATATTAGTAGCATCCAACCTTCCTCCTAAACCCACTTCAATGATGCCTACATCCACTTTTTGCTTTTCAAAATACTTAAAAGCCATAGCTGTTGTTATTTCAAAAAATGACGGTGCAACCTCTTCTCCTTTAAGATCCATTTTTTTAATTTCTTCTTCAATCTCTTTGTATATCTGCACAAATTCTCTCTCAGAAATGTTTTCACCATTTATTTTTATTCTCTCGGTCAATGAAACCAAATGTGGGGATATAAAGGTTCCAACTTTCATTCCATTATATCTTAAAATTTGTGAAAGTGCAGTGGTAACACTTCCTTTTCCGTTAGTACCTGTGATGTGTATACTTTTGAACGAATTCTGTGGTCTTCCAATGCGTTTAGTTAATTCATCTATCCTTTCTAGACCCAACTTTACCTTGAAATTTGCTGCTCCTCTTTGATAAAGATAATCAACTAAATTGGTAAATTCCATTTAACTAATCTCCTTTAAGAGTG
>NZ_JALY01000329.1:0-1031 GCF_002924615.1 Petrotoga halophila DSM 16923
TGAGGAAAAGTATCTTTATTAGTGCCCTTCCCCCGCGCTCCCCGCCCTATAAGGAAAGAGGGACTTGCGGTCCCTTTCCCAGCTTTTCAACCATAAGGAAAAGGGTTTGTTTCTTTTCACACTGCGCCCGTTTTATTGAAGAACGTTCATCTTGTAGATTGCGAGAATGCTTTTGTTAAGTCAAAGAAGAATGTTTGGGTTGAAGGAAAGGGTATCATTTTAAAGACATCGATTTATAATCTAACCAATTTTTTTGCACTTATTCATCGAAAAGTGTACCACCCTATCGCACAAATCCTGTATAATAAATTTGGATAAAAAAATTGTACAGGGGGGGGAAACGCCCCGAAGGGGGTTCAAGGAAGGTGATAGAGAAGGTACAATACAATTATATAAGATTTTTGTATTTTAACAAACACAAAAGTCAAAGAGAGATAGCAAAAGAAATGGGGATACACAGAGCAACGGTTAAAAGAGCTATCAAGAACCCAGAACAGAAGTATCATATGAACGTTGAGAGAGATAAACCAGTAAATGGTGATTTTGAAAAACGTATCAAACATTTGTTAGAACACAATTCAAAGCAACCCAAGAGCCAAAAGTTAACCAAAAGACGTATATACGAACTCATCTGTGAAGAAGGATACAAAGGAAGTTATTCTTCCTTCACCTATCAAGCAAGGAAGATAGAAGAGAAACTTGGTATCAATAGCCGTAGCAAATGCTGAAGAGAAAGTATTTATTAGGTGAAAAAAGGCCAAAAAGGTGAAATTTATTTGATTTTATAGGAGCCTTATACAGGATTTGTGTGAGAGGAAGGTATACTTGCATTTAGTAATTGCACCATCTGTTGGACCAATTGTCGGGATACTTTCTAAAACGCTTAAAAGTATGGGAATTGCTACTACAAAGTGGGGTGATAAAAATGAGCGATAAGAAAAAGGAAGAATTTAAGCTATTAGAAGATTTTTTCAGCGATTATTATAAGATTTTTCATGAGTATCTTTTTCCTGCACTTACTAAACGAAAAG
>NZ_JALY01000330.1:0-2112 GCF_002924615.1 Petrotoga halophila DSM 16923
TTATAAATTTAAATACAGATTAAATTTTTGTAGTTCTATAAGTTATTTTATATTTCATGTTCACTTTAAATTATTTTAAATTAGGTCTGGATAACAAAATAAAGTAAATAGAAAGGATTTATTCTTTCTATTTACTTTATTTTTAGTCCATAAAAAATCTTATCTTAAAATGACATTGGCTTATTGCCCTTCCTCTAAAAATAATTAATGCTGAAGCTGCCCCTGCAAGGGTCCTATTGGTGCCTGTCACTTGATTTCTTGAGTTCTTGAATTGTTTGACAATTTAAAAGAGGCGGTCAGTTGAATTATTAGGACCACCTCTTTTATGCTATTGAATTTAGAATTTAATTTATAGCCAAATCAGTATTATCATTTTCAAATGCTTGTTTATCAAATTCATTTTCACTTGCAGCAACTATTAGCGATGATACAGCTGCACCTGTTACATTAGTCATGGTTCTTCCCATGTCAACGATTACGTCTATCCCGAGTAGTATAGCAAGACCTTCCACAGGTAGTCCTAAAGTTGTTAATACAACAGTGGCTGCAAGAGATGCAGTACCTGGAACTCCAGCAATGCCAATTGATGCAAGTGTTGTTGATGCTACAAGTAAAACATAGTGATTGAATGTTAGGTCAATTTTAAACATGTTTGCAACAAAAATAGCAACTAGTGCTGGATATATACCTCCACAAGCATTCATACCTGCAGTTGCACCAAGAGGGGCAACAAAACTTGCGACTTTGTCTGAAATCTTAACACCCTCAGTTAATGATTTTATCGTCACAGGAAGTGTTCCGAAACTGCTTTGAGTTGAGAAGGCAACAACCTGCGCTGGGTAGATTTTCTTGAAGAACTTTAATGGATTAACTTTTGCAAATACTGCTACAAGGCTTGAATGAACAATTGCAATTTGCAATAGGCAAGCTATATAAACTGCTAATATGAAAGTTAATAAAGGTGTCAGGGAAGCAATACCATATTCAGTTGAAATTGAAGCTATAAGTCCAAATATACCATAAGGTGTCAACTTTAGAATCATTTTAGTAAGCCTTGATATAACTTGATTTAATCCAAAGAAGAAATCTCTTACACTTTTAACTTTTTCATTTCCTTTTGTAAATTCAAAAGACAACGCCACACCAATTAGTATAGAGAATACAATTACAGGTAATATTTTACCATTGGCCATTTCGTTAACTGGATTTTTAGGTATCATATCTAATAATACCTGAGTTAAAGTAGAGATTTCTTTAGCTTTGAAGCTTTCATCAGGAATAAATGTTGAATTTACACCCACGTTGAATATATTACCAATGAAAATGCCAATGATAGTTGCTATTGCAGTTGTTGATAAAAGGGCAGCAATTGCCTTTAATCCTATTCTTTTTAATTCGTTTGCGTCATTTAATGAGTTTATGCTAGCTATTATTGAAGTAATAACCAAAGGCAATACAAGCATTTTGATTAGATTAACATAGGCAGAACCAATAAAACTAAATACATATTGTTCATTTTTTACGATGCTTCCAGCTATAAGCCCAAGAATCAAAGCTACAAGAGAAACTTTTGAAAAGGATATTTTTTTGTTTTTTATTGACCAAATTATTGTAAATGAAATTGCTGTTGCTATTAAAGCAAATATAACTGACATAATATCACCTCATCTAAAATTTATATATAGCCTTGAGAATAACTCAAAGACCTTGATTTTACTAGCCCGATAGAGCCAAATTTTTTTTATCACTCAAATTTATGTCATAGGATTTCCTCTCTTTTTGTCGAATTATACTATATAAACAAACATAATGCAAAAACAATAAGGAGGAAATCTCTATGTACCAACGTCAAGAAATATTTAATATAATTGAACTTTTTACTTCTCAAAAGCTCATCAATTTTTATACCAAAATCTTTGATAACCTTGATTTATCTATGTTACCCGATAGGCTTCCTTCTAAATATGGTCCTATTGGCTATTCTCACCATGCTCTTTTTAGAGCCTTTATTGTTATGAAGTGTGAGAAATTCGCCAAAATTACTGACCTAAAAGATTTTTTAGAAAATAATCTAATCAATACTACGCACTCAACATGGCTCGAGAGGACAGT
>NZ_JALY01000250.1:0-3808 GCF_002924615.1 Petrotoga halophila DSM 16923
ACAGTTCTCACACTTACACCAAACTCTTTCGCGGTTGCTGATATGCTCATCTTACGCAAACTCTTTACAAGGTTTTCTGTCTCTGCTCTTGTTATTCTTTGCCATCTATAACTTATCTTCTCATTTCTGAAGCTTTTCCCTGTTTTTTTACACATGTATCTTTGTGGTCTGTGTATCAGATATATTCTTTGTGTTCCAACTTTGCCGGCTTTGATAATCCTTTCTTTTGCTCTACCGTTACGTACTATGTATTCTCGCTTGTCTTTACATCCTTTACATTTATACGGACATTCTGGTATCCCTACCTTTTTCGAATATCTCACTTCAAAATAAATCTCTCCATCTTTTCTCAAATCTTTTCTCTCTTTTAACTTAAAACCTTTGTCAATACCCAGTATTTGTGCTATAATTTTGTTGCTCATGATATCACTCCTCTCTCTTTTTATTTTTTTGTTTTTTGTTCTATGAGGAGTGATATCTTTTTTTATCCCTTTTGTCAAGTATCTCATCAACCATTTTTATTATACAGCCGAGAAGTGATTGATATAGCTGATTATGGCCTTTCTGCGAATTTATCTCAAACGAGTTTTAGTGCGAATGGTGGTTATAGACAGAGTTTGAACACTTTCTTTCCGGACTTAGCGTTTGGAATGTATGTTCAAGGCTTGGTAAACTATTCCTTTGGAACAGTTACATTCGACATTTCTTCTGGAACATTCATAGACCTCAGTACCGGTGAATCATTCACTATTGAAGAGGAAGAAGAATTCGACAGTTCGAGTTGGGGTTTAGGTGGTGGATTTGGAACGAGCTTTGTGGTTCAAAACTTCGATGTGAATGTAGGTGCCGATGTTTTATTTGAAAAGGTAACATTAACCTATGATGACGAAGATTTTGAAGCCGACCAGTGGAAACCTAAATTCAAGATTCATGTAGGCTTACAATTCTAATTTAATTTATAAAGTAACTAAAAAACCTCCGTCATGGAGGTTTTTTAATTCAGTTTCTTTCCTAAGTTTGATATAAAAATAACGTAAGAATTCTAAAACAAACATGAGTAAGAAAAAAGCATTTTTTATGACTTAACTACCGTCATTTTTATAACTTAGATTTAGTTGATTGCCTTTATCTACTTATTTTTTCTCATAAATTTGGATTGTTAGGAAAGGTAATAGTAGAATAAAAATAAAGATTTAATTCAACTTTTTTCTATTTGGTGAGTTTCTTAATATTACAACCTTAAATAATGAAGTCATCAGGTTCTCCTTTTTCCACTCCATAAGTTTCTTTGATAAAAATTTTTCGAGATTCGAAAATGTACCAAGTAATGCTATCTTCATCCTTTTTTGTGATTTTTCTTATCTGTTGTTTTAAGATCTCATATTTTGCTTTTGTTATTTCTCCTTCCAGCAAGGAATTTTGTACCCAGTTCAGGTATTGTCTCGCTTTTTTTAAAACTTTTGCAACTCTTTTCTCATTAACGTCGTAAGCCATAATTACGTACGTTTTTACCACCTCATCGTAAAAGGAACGTATTCTTTTTCTTCGATCAGATGTTTTAAAATTTTATAAGCCTCATGTTTTATCAATGTTCTGTAGGTAATATTCCTTTTTAATTTTTTATGTTTTAAAGTCGTACTTAAGTGTTCTTCATAATTTTTTATGAAATTTTTTTGACCTTCTTCGTTCAAGTGAATGCCACCTTGAACTTTTTTAAAATGGTTTTCATTAATTATTTTTTTATTCACAAGGTTAAAAATAGTTCTATCTACCACAATGGGCTTAAATATTTCAGCTATATCAAGGTTCAAAGAAAATTTTCTAAAGTTAGTTGAATGAAGATAGCCAATTCTAGGGTCTAACGGAGTTTGATAAATTTGCGTTAAAACTGTAGAGTACATTAAAGAGTTCCCAAAACTGATAAGTGTGTTCATGTAATTTGTAGGGGGCCTTTTTTCTCTGACAACCATTTTGAAATCTTCATTTGAGATTATATTGTTATCAATAAAATTATAATAAATCTCTCTATAGTTTCCCTCTTGTGCCATTAATTCGTTAATAGAACCAATCTGGGGAATATTCAGAATAAATTCTTCCATTTTTTGCGAATACCGTTTTATTGTTAAATCGTTTTTCCTTTCATAATATTGCACAATCTTTAAGATGTTTTGCATAGCTCCTTCTACAAACTTTTTTGCTAAAACTAATCTTTTTTCTGAGGAGATATAGTGCTCTACTTGTTTAACTATTGTTATTCCATTTGTATTATGTTCATATGGATAAAAACTTCCCACATAAAAACCATAATGGTTGAAAAAATGGAGTGGTAAGTTATTGGCGGACAAAAATTCAAGAAGTCGTTTGTTTATATTTATTTCTCCAAATATCTTTATTTCTGAAATGTTTTCTATCGGGAAGTACTTTGTTTTTTCATCAGATTCACTTTTAAAGGCTAGTGTATTTCCTTTTCTAGATAATGTTCCACTTTGAAATATATAAATAGGTTTCAATTTATTCCTCTCCCGCCCAACATAATTCTGCAAAGCCACATTTTGAACACATCCCTATCCATTTTGGTGGAGGTGGAACAGGCGATTCAATTAATTCATTGAGTTTAAGAAGTATATCTTGTATTTCTTTTTTGGCTTCCTCATCGAATACAATGGGAATTCTCTTTTTTTCTTTTGGCAACAGAATTTCCCCCTTTGCTTGAACGCCCATATCCTCCAATAATTTTAAATAATATAATAACTGGATTTTGGCTCCTTTAAAAGACTTTGAGGATTTTTTGATTTCTCCAACTATGGTACACTTATTATCATTCCAAATTAAATCAATCACTGCTCCTGGAAGTTTTATTTCTTTTTCACCTTTCCCTTCATAAGAATTCTTGTGTAAAAACCTTCCTAGTTCTATGTAAGGGTTATCTTGTTCAGGAGTGAATCTCCTTAAAACAAACCAAGCTTCTCTTGGACATATTGAATAAGCTAAAACTGAATATCCTGTAATGATATTGTCATCCATAAAAATCCTCTTTCAATTCATACGGAATAAACCCTACTTCTTCAGAATAAATTTCCCCAATGCCTAACTGCGTAATCAACCAAACTCCATTACCTTTATACACAAGCTTTTTATCTTCTTCTAGGAATACTTCATTATAATGGGTTTCCCATTCTTCTAGTTCTTTGTGAGGAACATTTATAGAATAATCTTGAATTTCTTTCCATAGTTGTTTTTTTCTTTCGTAATTTTCTAAACTATGTTCCAAACTTTCAATTTCATATAATTTGTTTGAAACTGTTCCATCCACATCTACAAACACCACATCCTCGTATAAATGTTCTTCTATCAGAGGTTTATAATTACTCCAATTTCCTTCTTTTATGTCATACCATGGACCTTTTTGATATTTGCTAACTGACAATGCCTTGTAATATTTATCTAGTAGTTGTTGAACTTCGTTTTCTGAAAATTTATTTTTGTAGGCAAATATTTCTTTTGTATTATTTAGCGATATGCTATCGTACACATAAGAAGCATACGATCTTTCATTATCACTTTCATCATCTACTATTTCAGCAACCGTTACTGTGCCAAGTTCATTTAGCATTCTTCTATTACATCTTCCAGCAGCTTGGACTATGCTGTCAAAGGGGGATAAATCTTTAAAAATATAATCAAAGTCTAAATCCACTCCGGCTTCTACTACTTGGGTAGATATGAGATTTCTTGGCAAGTTTTTATTTTCCAACTGTTTGATCTGTTTAATTCTGTCAAGCCTTTCTGGCTGTATAATAAAAATGGT
>NZ_JALY01000209.1:0-15352 GCF_002924615.1 Petrotoga halophila DSM 16923
CAAATATAATCCTTCTTTCTTAATATAAGGGGGGTAAACCCCCCTTGTTTTTTACTTTAAAGATTTACAAGCATCACTTAAAATATTTTCCGATAAGTTCATCCATCTTTCCTGATTCTTGTAACTTTGTTATACCTTCGTTTAACATATTCAATAAATCTTCATTGCCTGGTGCAACGGCCATACCATAATTTTCATTAGTCTTAATGATTCCTACAATTTCTACCGGATCTGTCTTGGTGAATCTTTCAGCTACAGGATTATCTAGTACTATCGCATCGATATTTTTATTAACTAAGTCACGAACAGCAAAGTTGAATGTATCGTATCTTGTAAGGTTTGCTTTTGGCAAGTAACCCGTGTCAATAAGATTTTCAGTTACCCAAAGATCCCCGGTAGTACCTGTCTGAACTCCGATTTTTGGCTCAGTAAAAAGTATACTTAGATTTGTACCTTCTCCTTTTCTTACCATAATACTCTGATCGGCGCTATAATATGGAATTGTAAAGTCTACTACTTTCTCTCTTTCTTCTGTTACCGTCATTCCAGCAGCAATAATGTCAATATTTCCAGTCATTAAAGAAGGTATGAGAGAGTCAAAGCTAATGTCTCTTATTTCAACATCAAATCCATACATTTCTCCGATTTCCCTTATTAAATCCATATCAAAGCCTACAAATTCTCCATCTTCTACGTATTCAAAAGGTGGGAAAGATGCTTCTGTACCGACAACATAAGTAACTGAAAAAGCTGAAAACACAAAAGAAATCAAAATCATAGAAATCAAAAAAGCCTTTTTCACCATGTTGATACACCTCCTATCGTCTTATTTACTTTTTTACTTAGTCATAAAGCATCAGAATCTCTTACACTACGTTGTAGTTAATTCAAAAGATTCTTGAAGAATCAATCTATATAAAGAATAATTGTTTAAAAATATTATAACATAATATGTAGTTGAATAAAACGCATTAGATCATAGACGTAAATACATTCCAAATATAATATTTCACTCCCCACCCATAAGGATACATTTATACATAGATATTATAACTCAAAAACTCTCCTTAACTGAATCTACCGTCGTCTTTTGATTGTTGCAGTTTGTGAACATTTTTCTCAAGCCACCCTATTTTTATCCCATCATTAGTGGTGAATTCTGGTACGTAGGGTTTTATATCCAAAACAGGGGTACCATCAATTATTTCTACATTTTGAATCTCTAGTATATTCTTTTCTACTTTTATTAAGCGAACAACCGATAAACCAATAGGATTAGGCCTACTTGGGCTTCTGGTTGCAAAAACACCATGTAAACTGTTATCCATATACGGTTTGACTTTTAAGCCAGAAAATTTGGATAAATGAAAATGGTATAATAAAATAATATGAGAAAAACCATCGAGGTCTTGTAAACCTTCTTCGTATTCAGGGTAGATTTCTACTGTAGCTTGGGTTCCTATGGCAGCGTTTGGTTGTATAGGTGTACCTTTTGTTTCTTTGAATGGGGAATGAACTATCCCAATTGGAGTGTATCTAATTTCCATCATACTTTTAGCTCCTTTCAAAATAATTTTACCACATCTAAAGAAATTAAAAAAAGTTTAATAAAGTTATGATATTGTGCTTGTGTTATTTTTTTTGCATTCTTGAAAAAATTAAACAGACACTTTTTGGAAGAGAGCCATATATTTTGCCGTAACAGCTAATGTCAGAAGGCAAAAAAATATCACTCCTCATTGAAACAATCACAACAAAGGAGTGATATTTTTTAAAAGAAAAATTATATCTCAAATTTTTGAGATTGGTATAGAATTACCCTTCTACAACTATTTCAATAACCCTTTTAGCTCTTCTAGTGTAATATTTAGAATGTTCTTCTTTATCTGGTTTATAATTTCTTCGTTTGCATTTCTGATCTTTTCTTTCAATCTTTTATCAAAATCTTCTCCAAACCTTTGGTTTAGAATTTCTATGATTAATTCTTTTCTTTCTTCAAGTTTTCCTTTTCTTTCACCTTCTTTTACACCTTCCAATTTAGCTTTTTCTCTGTCTCTTTTTGCTATCTCTTCTAATGTGTTAAACATTTTTGGCACCTCCATTTTTTGCAGTTCTTTGTACCTTTCTTCTATCTCTTTGTAATCTGTCCTTTTTCCGAACAGTTCTATGAATGCGTTTCTGTGTTTATCAAACTTATCTTTTTCTTCTTCCGGCAATTTCGATATTATCTCTTCATTTATAATCTTTAACAACTCTTCTGCGTTTTTTATCCTTACGTTTGGTTTGTCCGTTAATAAGATTACCCCTAGTGCCTTCTTCATGTTTATTATCGTTTCTTCTTTTATACTGCTTAAATTTATTAGTTCATAATTTGCTTTTATTAAGTACTCTTCCATGTTTTTTATCTCTGTTATCTTGTCTTTTACATCCATTGGTGATGTCCATTTCGCTTTTCCATCGTAAAAGACCATCCCTATTATGACTGGTAGTTTGAATCCTTTTTGCTCTGATTCTTTTTTGTGACTTTTCACATATTGTTCCCATATTCTTACCTTGTACGCCAACATCCTGAATGCCATAAGTTGGTCAACTTTACTTTGATGCTCTAACAATAGGTATATGTATACATCTTGCCCGTTTCCTTGAACCCCTTTCGGGGCGTTTCCTTTTTCTATTTTGTATAGTATGTCTGATCTTTTTATGGAGAAGTCTTTGCCTATTAGTTCAGTTTGTTCACGTTTTAAATCTGTCTCTTTTATTTGTTTTGTTATCTCTTTTGGTAGAAAGGCTTTTAGGAAATCATAGAATACGGTTCTGTCTTCAAATAATTCTTTGAATATGGAATCTTTTATTGGATTAGACATAAGCTTCTCCTTTTTGGTTTATTTTTTGTTGCTTTTAGCGCCCCTTCGCCCCGCAGTCCGCCCGTAAGAGGAGTAAATTCTTTTCTTTACTAATTTAATTATACCATATGTTTTTAGAAATCTATAAAAAAGCATTAGATCATAATTCGATGTTTTTGAAATTAAACCATAGTTTAAGGGATTTGATAAAAATAATAAAGTCGAAGAATTTTGGTTTGAACATAGACGATGGGGTAGTCAAAAATAGTGCAATTTTTTAGTAATTCTTTATATATTTTATGGGCCCTTTAACCAATTTAAAATCGGAATCTTATTTTTGAAAATTTTTTAAAAAAAGCTGTTTTTCAACAGCTCTTATTTGGCGGTTATTTTAGCTTTTTCTAATTCTTTTTCTACGAGTTCGTTAATGTTCAACATTGGAAGATATATTGGTGGAAGAAAGCCAAAATTTGCGGATATTGATATTATTTTTGCTCTTGATATCTGCAATAAGCTCATTATTCCAGATTTTATTACTAGTTCTTTGAATTCGTTTTCCTTTATTTTTGGGTTGCCATAAAATCCTGCTTCTGTTTCAAGCTCTAATTTTAATACTATTTTTTTTGATTCTTTCAAATGAAATTTAATTTTTAATCCTATTGTTCCAAAGTATTCTTTTTCTTTTGGTTGAAAATTTTGTGTAACGGAAATGTCTATCTTTGGTGTCAGTTTTTTGTTGTTTAGACTTTCGTCTTTTAATTCATAATTTAATTTTTTAATTATGTCATACCGCATTTGAATATTGCTCATTTTCATTTTTTTCACTTCCTTTGTCAGGCAATGATAAGGTTATATTTTGATTCCTCTGTGGCATCGATTCTAAAAATTGGTATAAATATGGTTGCATAGCTATTTCTCTTTTCACTTCTTTTTTATCTCCAAATACTCTTATTATATTGATTTCTTGATTTTTTAAAGAGGGTGTTAGTTTTTTTTGTATAAAATAATAGTTATTGAATTCTTTTAGATCATAATATAATGGTTTTCTTCCAGGATTAATTGGGTTTATATTGTTTTCTTTGATAATTCTTTGGATATTTCTTATTGATTGTCCTGTCATTGTTGCTAAATCTTTTTGTGTGAAATATAATTTTTGTTCTTTTTCTTCAATGTCGTCAAATTCTTCATCATAATACAACAGATCATCTTTCATTTCTTTTAATATCTGTATAAAATCTTCAATTTCTTCTTTATTTTCATATGTTTTAGGATTTACCAGAAAATTGTACAAAACTTCTTTATTTTTAGGTTTCAAATCAGAGAAAATGTTTAATAATTCATGTATTTCGAGCATTATTTTCCCTCCTTATATCCCTTTTTCATTTATTTTTTTTAGCACTGATTTTTCTGATTGAAAGTATTTTATTAAATTGTCATAACTATCTTCCCTTTTCATTATATCTATATAAGTTATTATTATTTTACCATCATTTAATACGTAATACGATAACCGGTAAGATACTCTATCATGTATGAATTTGTACGTCCTGATTCCTCTTAAATTTCCTGTTTTCATTTCACCTATTGTGTACTCATAATTTATTTCCAAGACTGATTGCAATATTTTTAATAGAAGGTTCCTATTGTTTATTTTTTTCAATGAGCGTTTGAAGATTGGGAAGGGTTGATTTTCAAGAGCTTTTATTATTTCCTTTTTTAGCTGTTTTGAGGATAATTCTTGCAAGTCTTCTTCTCCTTCTCCCATTCTCTACACCCCATTATATCATTTTATTATTAAAAATCAATTAATTTTTATAACTTGTCGTTTTTTGTCGTTATTATACTTATACTTACAGTATATTTTACCATATAATAGATGCGAAGTGGTTTTTTAGTTCATTATCATAACTTGAGTGAAAAAACAAAGAGTAACATCTTGAGCTTTTTGAGAAAGAGGATCAAAGAAACAGCCTCATGGCAAATGAGGAATGAAAACAAAAGTTTTAACTTTTTTGGATGAAACTTCTTTTTTTCAAAAGATATACATAATGGTATAATTTATTATCAACATGACCGAAAATGAGGCGACATTATGAAAATTCTAAGTTATAGAATATTACTCAAGAAAGAAGCTGAAGGAGGATATACTGTTATAGTCCCTCTTCTTCCAGGCTGTGTCACACACGGAGATACAATAGAAGAAGCAATAAAAATGGCAAAAGAAGCTATTCAATTATACTTAGAAAGCTTGCAAGAACACGGAGAAGAGATACCTTATGAAGAAGAAACTATGCAGTATACAATAACGGTGGAAATTTAAATTTGCTAAAAAACTTGAGGAATAATCTTGAAATTTTCCAAACTATATGCTCTTACTTTAAAAGAAACTTCATCTGATTCTCGGTCCGAGGGCAAAGAGGTGCAAATAAAATTATTAAAATAGATATCACTTCTCATAAAAGAGGAGTGATATCTATCACAATTCACTTAAAAATACTCAAAAATCTACTTACTATAATTACTTCAATAACTCTTTTAGTTCTTCTATGGTTATCTCTAACAAGTTATCTCCTATGTAATCTATTGTCTTTTTGTCTGCTTCTCTTATCTTAGCTTTTAACTCTTTGGTTAATCGTCTACCAAATCTTTTGTTTAATATTTTAATTGTCAATTCTTTTTCTCCTTCTTCAACGCCTTCTTCAAATAATGAAGTTCCGATCTTTGTCATTCGTATCACCTCTTTCAGTTCGTTTAGGTACTCTCCCCTTACATAATTGTCTGAGAACCCTAATAACGATCCTATTACCGCTTCTTTTTGGTTTTCATCTGGTATCTTGATTGCTAACTCAAAGGCATCTTTTGTCACTTCTTCTTCACTTTTTTCGTTTCTCATCAAGGGTAAGAATACTAAATCCATTGAATCTTTATCCGTTAGTGGTTCTTTTTTTTCTATCTTTTCTTTTATTTCTTCATACCTTTTTGTTCCATCGTACTTTATCATGAATATTTGTTGTACTTTGTATTTAATAGAACCCATGTCCAATTCATTTTCTGCACTTTCGTATTTCCCTGAGTACATTACCACCGTGTTTATCTTTTTTCTTTCTTTTTGGTATAACGCTATGTCGTATTGTGCAAATCTTAGTAAGTCTGCTTTCTTCCACGTGGTTTGAAATTCTAAGTGTAACAGTGAGTTGTCCTCTAGTTCGAATACAAAATCCATGTTTCTGTCTGATACGTTTATTACTGGTAGTTCTGTTGGTTTTACTGAGATTATCTTTGGAAAGTTGAGTTCATGATATTTGGCGGTTTCGTCTTCGTGAATATTCCCCGTTCTGTTGATGTCTTTCATTATTTCCCCCCTCGATAGTTTATTGAACTTTTTAAATTGTATTATATGTTTTTGAAAATCGCTTTAGATCTTAAATAAAAATACATTCATTCCAAATTATACCTCTTATTTTTCACACTAAAACAATTAGAAAACTTGTGTCAGATATGTAATTAGGCATTT
Source organism: Petrotoga halophila DSM 16923 (assembly GCF_002924615.1). Classification (NCBI taxonomy): domain Bacteria; kingdom Thermotogati; phylum Thermotogota; class Thermotogae; order Petrotogales; family Petrotogaceae; genus Petrotoga; species Petrotoga halophila. The sequence goes on from NZ_JALY01000209.1 coordinate 6,358, forward strand.
TTTACATCATTTCTCAATTCTTCAGCGTTGTAATTAAATATAGAGATATCGAAACGACCTAATATTTCAATAAAAGCTCTTTCGGAAAGTTCTGCTAGTTGTGCAGCTTCTCCTAAGGATAACTTAGCTTCTTCATATAATTTTGTAGCAATTAGTAATTTGATTTCTTTTTCATTTAAATCAATAAAATCAGGCAGATTTATAGATATGGTTTTCATAAAAAGCTCCTCATATAATATTTCGCTCCCCACCCATAAGGATATACTTATATATAGATACTATAACTCCAAAGTTTCTCCTCAACCGAATCTACCGTCGTCTTTCGATTCTTGCAGTTTGTGGACATTTTTCTCAAGCCATCCTATTTTAATCTCATCGTTAGTGGTAAATTCTGGTACATAGGGTTTTATATCCAAAACAGGGGTACCATCGATTATTTCTACATTTTGAATCTCTAGTATATTCTTTTCTACTTTTATTAAGCGAACAACCGATAAACCAATAGGATTAGGCCTACTTGGGCTTCTGGTTGCAAAAACACCATGTAAATTGTCATCCCTATACGGTTTGACTTTTAAGCCAGAAAATTTGGATAAATGAAAATGGTATAGAAGAATAATGTGAGAAAAACCATCGAGGTCTTGTAAACCTTCTTCGTATTCAGGGTAGATTTCTACTGTAGCTTGGGTTCCTATGGCAGCGTTTGGTTGTATAGGTGTACCTTTTGTTTCTTTGAATGGGGAATGAACTATCCCAATTGGAGTGTATCTAATTTCCATCATACTTTTAGCTCCTTTCAAAATAATTTTACCACATCTAAAGAAATTAATAAAAATTTAACAAAGTTATGATATTGTTTTTGTGTTACTTTTTTTGCATTTTTGAAAAAATTAAAAAGACACTTTTTGGAAGAGAATCGCATAAATTATTCTATTAATTTAATGCCATCGAACTTAATAACTTATCACCTGGTTTAAAAGAAGTTGCACTTCGAAATGAGTTGTTGGCAGATGTATTTTTCAAAGCTGGACTAATAGAGGCTTGGGGTAGAGGAACAATGAAAATTACTGATGAATGTAAAAAAGCAGGATTACCAGAACCCGAATTTAAAGAGGAGTTTGGCGGTTTTGCAGTTTATTTCTATAAAGACATTTATACAGAAGATAATTTAAGAAAAATTGGGTTAAATGAAAGGCAAATAAAAGCGGTAAGGTATGTAAAAGAAAAGGGAAAGATTACTAATAAGGAATATCAAGAGTTAACTAAAACATCAAAACCAACAGCGACAAGGGATCTTCGCAATCTTGTTGATAAAGGAATAGTTATAATGCAGGGGGAAGCTAAAAGACAAATATATTATCAATTGAGCCAAAAAAGAGCCAATAGGCAAATTTGACAGTTACAAAGGCGTAAGGATTCTAAAACAGGCATGAATGAATGTTCTGTTAAGGCAATCAAAGTTAGGAGATAAAAAAATATCACTCCTCATTGAAACAATCACAACAAAGGAGTGATATTTTTTAAAAGAAAAATTATATCTCAAATTTTTGAGATTGGTATAGAATTACCCTTCTACAACTACTTTACTAGATCTTTTAGTTCTTCTAATGTAATACTTAGAATATTTTTCTTTATTTGGTTTATAGTTTCTTCATTTGCTTTTCTGATCTTGTTTTCTAATCTCTTATCAAAATCTTCTCCAAATCTTTGGTTTAGAATTTCTATGATTAATTCTTTTTCTCCTTCAATTTTTCCTTTTTCCATTCCTTCATTCTTCAACTTTTCTGCTATCGTCATTATCAATTCACCCCTTTCATCCATTACTTTTTTCGCTACTTCTTCTACCTTTTCTATGTTTATATCGTCCCTTGTATACATTAAATACAACATACAAGATTCAAATAATTCATTAAACGTCTTTTTGTCTTTTATCCCAACAAGAAATTCAAATGCCCTTCTTAATTCTTCGTCAAACTTTTTTCCTGTTTTTACTCTTGCCACTCTTGTCGTTTGTAATATCGCCTTTAAATTTGCTAACCCTACTATTCCTAATTTTTCTTCCGGTGAGAAATCGTATATCTCATATTGGTAAGTAGGTATGTATTGTTTCATTATTTCCGGTAGCTCTTCTATTCCTTCTATGAGATTTATTAGTTTAGTTTCTATGTTCCACTTGTTTTCTCCATTGTATATTACTAGTGGTATTATTATAGGTAATTTGTTCGTTTTAGTGTTGTATTTTTCTTCCCATATTCTGAGTATGTATTTTAAAAGTTGTAGAAGTACACGCGGATCATTGTAGCTTTTGTGTTCAAAGAGAATGTATATGTATCCATACACATTAAGGGGCAAGCCCCTTAAGATCCCCAAAACCTAATTTTGTTTTAGAAGATTTTTTTACATAAACCAGTAAAAGGCAAGCCCCTTAAGATCCCCGAAATCAAGTTCAAATTCAAAATCATTTAAAAACATAGTTTGCACAAAGCAGCAAACGTAGATAGTTTTCTAAGAAATTTTGAGCTATTTTTTTGTTACCAAAATGTCTTTTGAAGAAAGCATCGTGTGGATTGTTTAATTCGCTCATCTTTGACCTCGCTTTGTACTGTATCGTTTGTTCTGTTCAATTTAATTATACCAAATCTTTTTGAAGGCGCGCTGTCTCGTGTTAGATCATTTAGATCATAATTAATTGTCATCGAAATAGGGTGATGTTTAGATTGTATTTATGACTTTGAAATTGATTTGTTTTTTGTTAAATGAATGTTATATAATTTATTCATAAGAACTTTTATTTCTTCGCTTAATTTTACCATATTCAAACTTTTGTGTGTTTTATTTATTATTATAACAGCATTTCAAAGACATCGAATTATCATCTAACCAATTTTTTCATGAATACCTAATATGATCTAATGAATATTGATAAATGGATAAAAAGTCGCTGGAGTAGCATTGAAATTTGATGGTGGAAAAGAAATTAATAAAAACTTGGAATACAAACTTATTAAACCATTGATTGGGGGATAGAAAGGATATGAGTAACTTCAACTTTCCAAAAGGTTCAGAATGGAGAAAATGGGATTTACAAATTCACGTTCCAGGATCTAAACATGCAAACCAATACAGCACAAAAGAAGGGGTTGATGTTTGGGAAAAATTTATTGAATACATCAAAAATTCTGATATAGCTGTTTTTGGTATTACTGATTATTTTTCTGTTGCAGGTTACGAAAAATTCCGAGATAAAATTAGTAATATTGAAGAACTGAAAAATAGGCAGTTTTTTCCTTGCGTGGAACTTCGACTAGATATCAGCGTTAATAAAGACTCAGAGCAATTACAATGCCAATTAATTTTTGATAGTAATTATGATATTAACAAAATAAAAGATTTTCTTGTCCATCTTCCACTAAAGAATAAGAAGCCAAACGGATCGGTTGCTTATTGCACTGATAAAGATATTGGAGACTGTGGAGGTTACGATAAAATTAGCATCACGAAAGAAGAACTTGAAAAATCTTTAAAAAATTCTTTTGGAAATGATCATCCATTCTTAATCGCTGGCGTAGCCAGTGGTATGGGTAGTAATAGAGCAATTGCCAATTCAAACATAAAAAAGGGATTATCCGATATTTTTGATGATTTTTGCGATTTATTTTTCGGTTGTGAGGAAAATAGGGAATATTATCTAGACGAAAGTAGATATGAAAATAAAAGCTTGAAAGCTAAGGCGAAACCTGTTGTTTCTACTTCTGATTGCCATACTCTTGAGGATTGCAAGAATAAATTAGGGAAAAAATATCCAGTACCAAACAATGAGGGGGAAGACCTTGAAAGATACGGTTTTAGCTGGATAAAAGCCGATCCAAACTTTGAGGGTTTGAGACAGATTATTTTTGAGCCATTTGATCGAGTTGCTTTTGGTTACGAAAAACCGGATTCCAAAAAGTCATACTATCTTATTGATAAGGTACGATTTCTTGATAATACTGGACAAGACAATTTTTCCTCTGATGCTATTGAAATAAACCAAAATTTGGTAACCATAATTGGTGGAAAATCAACAGGAAAGTCATTGTTCCTTTACTACATAGCTAAAACGATTGACAGGAAAGAAGTAGAAACTAGGTTTGCTGACCTTTCCGAAGCTTCCCAATATGATTTTGATAAATCAGCTGATTTTAATTTTGAAGTTGTTTGGGCAGATGGTGCTAGCATGTATCTTAAAAACACGGAAAGCAGCAATGGTTCGGACGAAAGAAAAATTTTGTATATACCACAAAATTACCTTAACAGACTTTCGGAGGAAAACACTGGAAGTCGCGATACTATAAACAAGTTCGTCAGAGATGTTCTTCTGCAGGATGAAGATGTCCGAGAAAATTATGAAAGCAATCTTACAAGAATTAAGGGATTTTCTAAATCCATACTTACCAGTATTGCAAATCTTTATCAAATAAAACAGGAAATTGAAGAGGCAGAAGAAAGTATTAAGCAATTGGGAGAAGTGAATGGTATAAAAACATACATCGCCCAATTGAAAAAAGAAGCTGACGACATTAAAAGTAAATCTGGAATATCTGATCAAGAAATCAAAGGTTATGAAGCATTACTTGAAAAAGAAAATGAAGCTAACACAAGCATTGCTGTTTTATCTGACGATAAAAAGAGTCTCGTGTCTTTCCAACAAAATCTAATGCAGCAGTTAGAAAGTTTAGAGAAATTAAGCTATGAACAAAGATCTTATTTAGGTAATGATGAAGTCAAAAAAAAATTTACAGAAGAATTTGCTAAAATTGGGCAATTGAAAACAGATCTTTTAACAGTCACTGATGAAGTAATAAATTTTGCCAATTCAAGAATTGTAGCCTATCGAGAAGAGTTAGAAAAAATCAAAAAAGAGCTTACTCCGTTTATGGCAAAGGTTAAATTACAGGATGAGTTGAAAAAGAAGAATAGGGCCATAAGTGATGAGCAGAACAAGCTAAACAAAATAGACCTTGAAAAGAAAAAGCTCGAGTCAAAAAAGGATCTTTATGAAAAAGAGAAAAAGTTTCTTATCGGAACCTATCAGCAAATTTTTGACATCTACGATGTGGTAAGAAATGAATTTAAGAGGTACGAAAATAAGTTTGAAGATATATCTTTAAATGTTTCAGTTGGATTTAATGAAAAGGTGTTCAATGAAGAAGTTATCGATGCTTTTTTAAACAAGAGGGATATAAAACGTAATATCAGCAGTATATCATGGAAAGACGAATACGAGTATCACTTCGATCCGAATAAACATCTCTCTTTTATCAGCGAAATTTTTAATGCTGTTGTAGATGAGAAAATAAAGACGGTGAGAAATAGAGCGGCAAAGGATGCCGCAGTAAAGATTTTAGAGAATTATTTTGATTTGGACTTTAAGATTTCATATAAAAACGATTCACTTGATAAAATGTCTCCTGGCAAGAAAGGCCTTGTGCTTTTGCGATTACTTATTGATTTGAGTAAGGAAGAATGGCCGATACTTTTGGACCAGCCGGAAGACGATTTAGATAATAGATCGGTATATGATGATCTGGTTTCATTTATTAAACATAAGAAAAAGAAACGACAAATAATTATAGTTACTCATAATCCTAATTTAGTTGTTGGGGCAGACGCTGAACAAGTCATCGTCGCAAATCAAGAAGGACAAGAAAAAGGGCGAGATAATAAAAAGTTCAAGTTTGAGTACATTTCAGGAGCCTTAGAAAACTCCTTTGAGTTGCCAGAGGCTAAACAAAAAGCTATATTATTCAGGAAAGGTATCCGCCAACATATTTGTGAAGTGCTGGAGGGAGGTCAGATAGCTTTTGAAAAAAGAGAAAAGAAATATGGATTTAGAATCAGTTGAATCTCATACAACCGAATTTAAGTCCGCATGGCGGGACGAATATCTAAAATCGATTTGTGCCTTTGCAAATACCAATGGCGGAAGGTTGCTCATCGGAGTTGATGATAATGGTAAGCCTGTCGGCGTCGAAGACTCTAAGAAATTACTTGAGGATTTACCCAATAAATTAAGAGATATCCTTGGCATTATACCAAGTGTCCGTTTAGAAAAGAAAAACGGTAAGGAAATAATTGTCATAGAAGTTGAGCATTCCTATGCACCAATTTCTTATCATGGGAGATATTATGTTAGAAGTGGAAGCACAATTCAGGAACTTAAGGACAAAGACCTAACCAGGTTTCTGATATCCAATTCAGGCAAGCACTGGGAAGAGTATACTGAGGAAAACGCTTCTATTGAGGATATAAATAATGAAACAATTGAAAAATTCAAACAAATAGCGATAAAAAGAATTCCATTTGTAAAAGATGAAAATGAGCCAATAAAGTTACTTGAGAAATTAAATTTGATTAAGAATGGTAAATTAACAAGGGCTGCCCTTTTATTATTCGGTAAAAATCCAAAAAAAATCTGGACAAGTTCCTACATAAAAGTGGGTAAATTCTTAACGGATACAGATATTATAAGTTCTGATGATATTGAAGGGAATCTCTTTGAGCAGGTAGAAAAAACAATGGAGTTGTTGCGAACAAAATATCTTATTTCTGAAATAAGATTTGAAGGAATTTATCGTAAAGAAGAACTTGAATATCCAGAAAAAGCATTGAGAGAAGCCATAATCAATTCAGTTATACATAGAGATTATATTGGTCCACATACTCAGTTAAAAATTTATCCTGATAAAATAATTCTCTGGAATGTTGGTACACTTCCAAAAGAAATCCAGGTTGATGAATTGAAGAAAAACCATTCATCTTATCCAAGAAATGAGTTATTGGCAGATGTATTTTTCAAAGCTGGACTAATAGAGGCCTGGGGTAGAGGAACCATAAAAATTATTGATGAATGTAAAAAAGCTGGATTACCAGAACCAGAATTTAAAGAGGAGTTTGGCGGTTTTGCAGTTTATTTCTATAAAGACATTTATACAGAAGATAATTTAAGAAAAATGGGGTTAAATGAAAGGCAAATAAAAGCGGTAAAGTATGTAAAAGAAAAGGGAAGGATTACGAATAGGGAATATCAGGAAATTACTAATGTATCTAGGCAAATGGCAACTATTGATCTTGCAGAGATAGTGAAGAAGGGGGTATTTACAAGGATTGGAAAAGCAGGCAAGGGAGTTGCCTACCAATTGACTAAATTGACTAATAAATGACCAATATTTGACTAATAGAAAATGAAAAAAACATATCAAGGATTAAACAGTTGTTTTAGAACCACAGCCACTAATGACTTAAAAGATTCAATGGATTTAGTAAACAAGAAAATTTTTAAATTTGAGGGGAAGGGTAGGAATAGCCACTATGTTATCAAATAATTTGGCAATTAGTTGGCGAGTATTTGGCGATTTTGGCAATTACTTGGCAAAAAGAAAAGTAGAGTACCAACGCCGATAGAAAGATGCCATTTAAGATCAAAAGGAAAAGTAAAGACAAAAATGAATAAACTCTATTTTAAAAAAATTTATAGACGAAAATAGATTCAAAAAATTTCCTGAGTTTGACAGTTACAAGAACGTAAGAATTCTAAAACAGGTATGAATAAATGTTCTGTTCCGACAATCAAAGTTAGGAGGCAAAAACATATCACTCCTCATCGAAACAATTACAACAAAGGAGTGATATTTTTTAAAAGCAGAATTATAAACCTTATACTTGGCATTAGTATCAGCCTTCTACAACTACTTTACTAAATCTTTTAGTTCTTCTATTGTTATTTCTAATAAATTGTCTTCTATGTTGTTTATTCTTTCTTCAACCGCTTTTCTTATATCATTTTTTAACTCTTCGGTCAATTGGTTCCCGAATCTTTTACTTAGTATTCTAATTACTAATTCCTTTCTTTCTTCAAGTTTTCCTTTTCTTTCACCTTCTCTTATACCTTCCAATCTAGCTTCTTCTCTTTCCCTTTTTGCTATCTCTTCTAATGTGTCCATACTTGGCACCCCTATTTCTTCTAAATCAAGTGTAATGAGCTTTATAGCGCCCCCTTTGCCCCGCTCCCCGTCCATGAGGAAAGGATTCTTTTACCTTTTCACCCAGCTCCGCACCCGTGAGGAAAAAGGGTTTTTGTCCTTTCACCCCGCAGCCAGCCCATAGAATTAGTGAAGTGTTTTCTTTGTTAATTTAATTATACCATTTCTTTTTGAAGGTGTGCTATCTTAACACACAACTTCTGTATAATGAGTTTTAGCGCCCTTCCCCCGCTCCCCACTCCCCCGCTCAAAAGGAAGTGGGATCTTTACCCTTTCGCCCCGCTGCCTGCCCTTTTATGGAAGGGACTTGCGGGGTCCCTAACCCAACAGGTGGGAAGGCTTTGCCCGTCCCCATAAAGTTTGAAAAAAATAAGAGAAATTCTGATATAATATAATATGATTAGGCAGAGGAGGTTAAGCCATGGCCATCAAAAGAATAAGAGTAAGAAATTTCAAGAGTTTCAAAGATCTAGAAGTAGAATTAGGAAAGTTTAATCTTCTAATTGGTGCTAATGCTTCTGGAAAATCTAATTTTATACGGATCTTTGAGTTCTTAAGGGATATAGTAAAGCATGGGTTGGATAATGCAATTTCTATGCAAGGGGGCAGTGAATATCTCAGGAATATAAGTATCGGTTCGTCCGAGGATTTTTCATTGGAAGTCGTTTCTGATCAAGAGTTTAGAGGACTCATCAGAACGAAAGAAAAAGAACCACTAGGGATGACAACATACCAAACGATTTATAAGTTCACTATTAATTTTAATAAGACAGGATTGGGATTTAAAATTGTTGAGGACAAAATAACTCAGAAATGTAAATTCGTTAGATTAGAAAGGCAAAAGGGAAAGCTACAGGAAAAAGAAGAACTTGGGGAAGGTGAGATCCTTTTTTCCAACGTTGAGGGGAAACTTAAGGTCGACTTAAAGTTAACCGCTGAGTTACCGATAACAAAGGATGATATATTTCCACGAA